>NZ_JBSHAP010000228.1:0-7337 GCF_053611565.1 Kitasatospora sp. NPDC054795 | reverse complement strand
ATGGGCGCCCCGGTCGACCCGATGGGGCCGCCCATGACCGCGAGCAGCACCCGGCCCGGCCCCAGGCCGCGGGTGCCCCGCAACCGGGGGTGCCGGGGCGCGGGGCCGCCCCCCGGGCCCCCCCCCCCGCGGGGCCCCCCCCGCCTCTCCACTGTCCTCTTCACCGTCCGAGAGTCCGAAAGGCCAGGGAATGCGTATCGCGCTCGTCTCCATGCCGTGGCAGGCCCTGGAGATGCCGTCGCTCCAGGTCGGTCTCCTGCACGCACTCGTCGCCCGGGAACGGCCGGCCGACGAGGTCGCCGAGTACCACGGGTGGCTGCGCTGGGCCGAGTTCCTGCTGGAGCACAGCGACGGCGAACTGACCCCGACGGAGTACATGACCGTCGCCGACGACCAGGTGTTCGACGGCTTCGGCGACTGGGTCTTCTCCGGCAGCCTCTACGACGACGACCAGTGGGGCACCGAGCAGCTCACCGCCTACGCGGCCCGCACCGGATCGTCGATCGACAGCCTGCTGCGGATGCGCCCGCACGCCGCACGGTTCATCGCCGAGGCCGCCCGTGAGGTGCTCGCCACCGACCCCGACGTGGTCGGCATGACCACGACCTTCCTGCAGAACGTGCCCTCGCTCGCCCTCGCCCGGGAGATCAAGCGCCTGCGGCCCGAGGTCGTCACCGTGCTGGGCGGCAGCAACTGCGACAGCGTCATGGGCCACGCCCTGCACCGCAACCACCCCTTCCTGGACCACGTCGTGCGCGGGGAGGCCGAGAAGACCTTCCCGGCGCTGCTCGCCCACATCGAGCGCGGCACGGCCCCCGCGGACGTCCCCGGGGTCTGCTGGTGGGACGGCGGCACCTCGCGTGCCAACCGGGAGGCCCGCGGCACCGTCCCGATCGGACTGCTGCCCAGCCCCGACTTCGACGCCTGGCAGGAGTCCTTCGACTCCTCCCCGGTGGCCGAGTTCGTCGAGCCCAAGCTCGTGGTGGAGGGTGCCCGCGGCTGCTGGTGGGGCGAGAAGCACCACTGCACCTTCTGCGGGCTCAACGGCAGCCTGATGGAGTTCCGTTCGAAGAACGGCGAACAGCTCTGGTCCGAGATCGAACGGCTCGTCCAGCGGCACAAGTTGCTCGATGTCATCACGGTCGACAACATCATCAGCATGGACTACTTCCGTGACTTCCTGCCACGGGCCGCCGACAGCGGGTGGGACCTGCGCATCCACTACGAGGTGAAGTCGAACCTCAGCCAGGAGCAGATCGCCCTGCTGGGCCGCGCCCGGGTCACCCACGTCCAGCCCGGCATCGAGAGCCTGAACAGCCGGGTGCTCGGTCTGATGGACAAGGGGGTCACCGGCGCCCGCAACGTCCGTACCATGCGGGAGTGCGAGAACCACGCGCTCACCTGCGTCTGGAACTACCTCTACGGGTTCCCGGGCGAACGCGACGAGGACTACACGGAGATCATCGACCAGATGCCCGCCCTGCGCCACCTCCAGCCCCCGGGCGGTGCCACCCGCATCGCGCTGGAACGGTTCAGCCCGCACTTCACCAACCCCGCGCTGGGCTTCACCGAGCGCCGCCCCGCCGACATCTACCAGCACGTCTACCAGCTGCCGCGGGAGGAACTGGAGGACCTGGTCTACCTGTTCGACGCCCCGGCCACCGGCATCCAGGGCGAGCTGGAACGCCGGCTGGCGGAGGAGATCGACCGCTGGACGGAGGCCTACCCGTCCTCCCGGCTCCTGCTCGAACCGGCCGCGGACGGCAGCACCCCCGGCGACGGCGGCGAGGAGGGGGACCTGCTCGTCCACGACGAACGCGAGGGCTGGCCGCGGCGCACCCACCGGCTGACGCACTGGCGGGCCGCCGCGTTCCGCGAGCTGGAGCACGGCCGCACGCTCCCCGCCCTGCACCGCCGCCTGGCCGAGGCCGGGTACGAGGTCCCGCTGGACACGCTCACCGACTGGGGGCGCGAACTCCTCGCGCACGGACTGGTGTTCAAGGACGGCGACACCCTGCTCGCACTGCCCACCCGGGCGGTGCCGGTCCGCGCACCCGACCTGGACACCGCGTTCCCGGCCGCCCTCCCCACCCCCGAGGAGGTGGCGTGATGCCGATCGCCAAGCCCTCCCTCGCGGCGCCGGACCTGCCGGACCTGCCGGACACGGTCCCCCACCGGGTGGACGGCCGGCTGGTCGTCCTCGCCGGGCCGGTCCCCCTCGGCGCGGGCGGGCGGCCCGCCGCCGAGGCCGTCCGGCTGCTGCGCGAGTGCCAGAGCCACGTGCTCCCGGTGCGGTGGTCCCTGGCTCCGGACGACCCGGCGCTGCGGGACCCCTCCGCCGCCGACTTCGCCCTCCACCACCTGCACCACCTGCCGCCGCCCGCCCCGCAGGATCCCGGGACCGCTGACCCCTCCGGGGCCACGGAGACCGAACCCGCTCTGGCCCAGTGGCGCTCCGCCTACGCGTACGGGCGGTTCTACTACCGGCAGGGACCGGGCTTCCTCCAGGTCAGGGACCGCCGGGACCCGGACGCCTCGGCCCGCTTCGCGCTGGACCACCCCGACCTGGTGGCCACCTTCCTGGCCTGCCTGACCCCCACCGCCCTGGACGACCTCAGCAGTACGGGCCGTGAGGCCGTGTCCGTCCTGGCGTCCGAAGGCCTCGTGCTCGTCACGCGGGGCTGGGCGGTGACACTGCCTCCACGCATCCGCCACTGGACCGTGCCCGACACAGGAGTCTGATACATGGGATCTTCCACGGCCGAGGAGTCGTCCGTACCCGCGGAGTCCGGCCCGCCCGCGACCCCGCCCCCGGCCCCGGAATCCGTGCCGCTGCGCCGGCACCGTCCGCTGCTGCTGCTGGTCACGGAGCAGATGACCAGCTCGGTGGGACGCCAGGTCACCGCGCTGGCGCTGCCGCTGCTGGCCATCGCCCACCTGCACGCCGGCCCGCTGGGCGCCTCGGCGCTGATGGCGATGACCTACCTGCCCGGCGTCCTGCTCAGCCCCCTCATCGGCGTCGCCGTCGACCGGGCCCGGCTGCGGCGGATGCTGGTCTCGCTGTCCTGGCTGCAGGTCCCCGCCATCGGCAGCGTGCCGCTCGCGGCCGCGCTGGACGGCCTGACCTGGCCGCACCTGTTCGCCGCGGCCGCCGCCTCCGGGGCGCTGAACTCCGCCCAGAGCGTCGCGCTGCAGTCCTGTCTGCCCCGCGTCGTGCCCGCGGAACGCCTGCTGCCGGCCAACTCCTCGCTCACCGGCGCCCGGACCATCGGCCTGATCGGCGGGCCCGCGCTCGGCGGCCTCCTGATCAGCGTGATCGACCCGGCCCCGGCGCTGCTGGTCGAGTGCGCCGCCTACCTCGTCGGCGGGGCCCTGTTCCTCGCGCTGCCGACCTCCCTGAACCGGCCGGCGAACGCGGGCAGCGGCGCGCGCTCCCGCCTCGAAGCCCTGCGGGAAGGCCTGGCGGTCATCCGGCGCGAGACCCTGCTGCGCCGCCAGGCCCTGGCCGCGGCCGGACTCAACCTGGGCGGCGGGGCCGGCGGCGGCCTGTTCGTCCTGTACGCCGACCGGGAACTGCAGCTGCCCCCGTGGCAGCTCGGCGCCGTCTACGCGGCGTACGCCGTCGGGATGGGCTCCGGTGTGCTGGCCGCGACCTCCGTCACCCGTTCGCTGGGCATGGCCCGGGCCATCCGGCTGTGCGCCGTGGGCGCGGGGGCCGCGCTCTTCCTCATCCCGGCGGCCTCCCTGGGGCTGCCCTTCCCGGTCCTGGTGCTGTACCAGCTGCTGTTCGGACTGCTGGCCACCGTCTGGTCGATCGCCATGACCACGGGGCGCCAACTCGTCACCCCCGCCCACCTGCTGGGCCGCGTGAACGCCTTTCTCCAGGCCGTGCTGACCGCCACCCTGCCCGTCGGCGCCTTCGTCGGCGGATGGCTGGCCTCCCGGGTCGGCATCGTGCCGGTGCTGGTCGGGGCGGCGGCGGTCGCCCTGGCGGGCGCGAGCAGCCTCTGGTTCCCGCGCGACATGCTCGCCGAGATCGAGCGGGCGGCGGAGCGGAAGAAGGCCTGAGCCCGCCCCCGGGTCCCGCCGGCCCCTGAGCTCCGTCGTCCCCGCACCCGCCGTCCCCGAGCACGCGGCCGGGCCGGCCGGGCCGGCCGGTGACGCGCTACGCCGTCCCGCCGTCCGTCCGCACCTCGGGGCGGCCGGGCTCGGCCCAGCGCGTGTGGAAGCTGCCCGGACGGTCGGTGCGGCGGTAGGTGTGGGCGCCGAAGAAGTCGCGCTGCCCCTGGATCAGCGCGGCGGGCAGGTGCTCGCTGCGCAGGGTGTCGTAGAAGGCGAGCGCGGCGGAGAACGCCGGCACGGGGATGCCGTGCTGGGCCGCGCCGGCCACCACCGTGCGCCAGGCCGCCTGGGCGTCGGAGACCTCGGCCGCGAACTGCTCCTCGGCGAGCAGGCTGACCAGGTCGGGGTTGGCGGCGTGGGCGGCGCGGATCCGGTCGAGGAACGCGGCGCGGATGATGCAGCCGCCGCGCCAGATCCTCGCCACCGCCCCCAGGTCGATGTCCCAGCCGTACTCGGCCGCGGCGTCGCAGATCATGGTCCAGCCCTGGTCGTAGGCGATGACCTTCGACGCGTAGAGGGCCTGTTCGACGTCGCGGGTGAAGCGCTCGGCCTCGTGCGGGCGCAGTTCCTGCCGGGTCCCCCCGGGCAGCGGCCGGTAGGCTGCCCGCAGTCCGGCCCGGGCGGAGGCGACCCGGGCGAAGGTGGCCTGAGCGATGGCGGTGACCGGGGACCCGAGGTCGAGGGCGGTCTGCACCGTCCAGCGTCCGGTGCCCTTCTGCTCCGCGGCGTCCTGGACGATGTCGACGAAGGGCCTGCCGGTGGCGGCGTCGGTGTGGGCGAGAACCTCGGCGGTGATCTCGATCAGGTAGGAGTCGAGCCGCCCCTTGTTCCAGTTCCGGAAGGTCTCGGCGATCTCGGCGGGGGTGTACCCGCCGACCTCCCGCAGGAGGTGGTAGGCCTCGGCGATGAGCTGCATGTCGGCGTACTCGATGCCGTTGTGCACCATCTTCACGAAGTGGCCGGCCCCGTCGGTGCCGATGTGGGTGCAGCACGGATCGCCGTCCACGTGGGCGCTGATCCGCTCCAGCATCGGGCCGAGGACGGCGTAGGACTCGGCGGAGCCGCCGGGCATGACCGAGGGGCCGTGCAGCGCACCCTCCTCCCCACCGGAGACGCCGCTGCCGACGAAGTGGATGCCGCGTTCGCGCAGCGCCCGCTCCCGGCGGCGGGTGTCGGCGAAGTGGGCGTTGCCGCCGTCGATGATCATGTCGCCCGCTTCCAGCAGCGGGGCGAACTCCTCGATGACCTCGTCGGTGGCCTGCCCGGCCTTCACCATGATCAGGAGCCGGCGAGGCCGTTCCAGCGCGGCCACCAGCTCCTGCGGCGAGCCCGCCGGGACGAACGCGCCCTCGTGGCCGAACTCCTCGACCAGCGCCGTGGTCCGTCCCGGCGTGCGGTTGTGCACCGCGACCGTGTAGCCGTTGCGGGCGAAGTTCCGCGCCAGGTTGCGGCCCATCACCGCGAGCCCCGTCACGCCGATCTGTGCGGATGCCTCCATGGGCGGGTGCTTCCTTCCTCGGGGAGTTCCCCGGCCGGGCCCGCGGGTCCTGCGCCGCGGCCGCCCGGGCCGGCCGTACCCATGCTCACAACCCGCGCCCTCCCGCCGCGCGGGGAACTCCCCCGTTCAGGTGCCCCGGGCCCGCGGCGACGCCCGGCGTCTCAGCGGACCGCCTCGACCGGCTCCGCGTCCGCCTCCGGGTCCGTCTCCGCGTCCGCCTCGGGGTCCGTCTCGGGGTCCGTCTCCGGCCGGCGCACGGACATGTGCCCGGTCGGCAGGTCCCGGTGGCCGCGGATCGGGGAGCAGTAGAGGAAGAGGGCCGCCGCCGGTACGCCCGCGGTCAGGATCCACAGGGCCGGACGCAGACCGAGCCAGGTGCCGAGCGCGCCGCCGAGCACGGCGCCCAGCGGCATCGTGCCGTAGTTGAGGAACGCGGAGCTCGCGACGAGCCGGCCGAGCACGCCGCTCGGGCAGTAGCTCTGGACGAACCCGGACTTGAGCACATTGCCCGCCACCACGCCGATCGACACCCCGGCGTAGGCGAGGACGACCATCGTCAGCCCCCAGCCGGGGCCGGCCAGCGGGATGAGCAGGGCCAGCGCCGGCAGCACCAGCTCGAACATCAGCAGGGAGCGGCCGGTGCCCAGCCTGGCGCTGACCCGGCGCACGACGAAGGCTCCCAGCACGCCGCCGACACCGCTGACCATCGCCAGGCTGCCGATCGTCCCGGAGGACAGGCCGATCTCACGGACCAGGAAGACCACGGTGAGCGACTGGTACCCGGACAGGGCGAGGTTGGACGCCGCTCCGAAGAGCGCCAGGCTCCGCAGGAAGGGGTCGCCGAAGAGCAGCCCCAGTCCTTCCCGGATCTCCTTGGCCATGGCGCCGCGCGGTCGTTCGACCCGCTCGGGGGCGGCCTCCCGGTGCCGGATGCCGACCAGGCAGAGCGTCGCGAGCAGGAAGGTCGTCGTGTTGACCAGCATCCCGTTGGCCGCGCCCGCGAGTTGGATGAGCAGGCCGCCGCAGCCGAGCCCGACGATCTGCGCCGCGGAGGCGCTGCCCTGGAGCTTGGCGTTGCCCTCGGCCTGGTCCTCCGGCTTCACCAGGTCCGGCAGGTAGGCGGTGTACGCGGTCTGGAAGAACACCGTGGCGGCGCCCGCGAGCAGGGCGACGAGCAGGAGTTGACCAACCTTCAGCACTCCCGCCCAGGCCGCCACGGGAACGCTGGCGAAGAGCACGAAGCAGACGATGTTGGCCCAGAACATCACCTGCCTGCGCCTCAGCCGGTCCACCCAGACCCCCACCGGCAGCCCGATGATCAGCCACGGCACCCAGGGCGCCGCGCTCAGCAGGCTCACCTCGAAGGTGTCGGCGTGCAGGGTCGAAACGGCGATCAACGGGACGGCGAGAACCGTGACCGACTGACCGAAGCGCCCCGCGGTCTCGCCCAACCAGAGGAGCCGGAAGTCCCGGTGGCGGCGGAGCAGGCCACCACGTGTGTCATTGCCCATCGATCGCTCCAATTTCTCGAGGAAGGGAAGCCGAACCGTCCGAAACCGCCCGCTGGCCGGGCCCCCTCCTGCTCGCCGGGCGATGCCGGGACGAGCAGGAGGGCCGTCGCGCGGCCCGTGTGCCGACCCGCCCACCGGGCGCCGCTCCAGCACCTAAGAACCCTCCCGCACGCCCCCCGGGCGGGGGGCGAGGGACCGGGCCGACA
>NZ_JBSHAP010000227.1:0-7382 GCF_053611565.1 Kitasatospora sp. NPDC054795 | reverse complement strand
GGGGCCGCCCCGCAACCCGGCCGGCCCCCCCCGGCACGTTCCGGCGGCTCGCCCGCCCCCGTCACGCTCCGCCCCGTCACGCCCCGGCCGGCCGCGCCGCCCGGCGGCGGTCGCGGCGCGGGGGACGGGTGGGGCGGCGCGAGAGCCGGGCGAAGACGGCGACCAGCGCGAGGACGGCGGCGGTGGCGGAGGCGACGACGAGGCCCTCGGTGAGCCCGGGCGGCCGGAAGGCGCAGGCGATCCGGGCGGCGCCGCCGCCCAGCGGGACGCCGATCATGCCGAGCACGGGCGTGGGGGCGGCGCGGCGGCCGCCGTCCACCGCACAGGTCCAGCCCTCGGTGGCCGGGACGGAGAGCAGTGCGGTGCCGGTGGAACCCGCCGGGAGGGCCGCGGTGAGGGTGTGCCCGCCGGCCTCCACCCGGGTGGCGCCGGTCGCGGTCAGCCGGGCGACCGCGGCCTCCAGGGCACCGGCCCGCAGGCAGCCGATCGGGCGGGCGGGCAGCTGGCTCACCACGTCCGACCGCAGCGTCACCCGGACCACCCCGTCCGCCGGGACGGTCCCCAGCCGGTGGATCGGCACGGCGGTGGTGGGCTGCTCACCGTCGCTGCGGAAGGCGCTGCCGAGGCCGCTGACCGTGCCCCGGTACCAGAGCCCGTGGAAGTAGGCCGTCCCGCCCGGCGTGCAGGCGACGGTGAACACCGTGCCCTCCCCGCCGCTCGGCACCGACCAGCCGCTGGTGCCGTGCAGGGTGGGCGCCGGCCCGCCCGCCGGGACGGGCAGCGGGGCGTCGTACACCTGGCTGCCCAGCAGCGACTCCTGCCGGGCCCAGACCGAGGACCTCTCCGGCCGGGCGCCGGGGGGCAGCACGGTGACCAGCGGCGGCGTGGCGGCCGCCCGGACAGGCGTGAAGGGACGCGGCGCCGGCCCCTCGTCGAGGTGGACGCGGACCCCGAACAGCGCCTGCCCGACCGGGTCGGTGACGCTCGCGGTCTGCCGCCCGCCGGCCGTCCAGCCCGCGCCGAGGTCGTGCAGCAGCAGGGCGGTGACGGTCGGCAGGTAGCTGCTGAACCAGCCGCCGCCCTGGCCGTTCAGCAGCAGCGGGTCGTTCGGCGTGAAGGCGTGCGGCCCGGGGTCGCTGCGGCCGCCCGGCCAGTCGGCGGCCGCGCGCAGCGTCGCGTGCCCGGCCCGGACCGCCGCGGGGGAGACGTCGTCGGAGGGGGCCGAGCCGAGCGCCGCGTACCCCGACCAGACGGCGTTGCCCAGCACCGCGCCGCCGATCACCCAGGTGGCCAGCGCGTTCGCCCGCCGGTCGGAGTGCCGGCGGTCCAGCAGCCACAGCGCGGCCGACAGGACGGCGCCGCCGACGGCCAGCAGCACCCAGGTGGCCGGGCGCACCGTGTGCCGGCCCGCCGCCAGGCCGGCGATCAGCGCCACCACGGCGGCGCCGCCCAGCACGGTGAGCCGGTCCGGACGGTGCGCCAGCGAGACCCAGCCCGCCAGCACCAGCAGCCCGCTGAGCACGAAGGCCACCCGGTACGGCCCGCCGGCCGGGATCGCCAGACCGTGCCAGACCAGCACGGTCGGGGTCCAGAGGAAGCCGGCCACCACCAGCGCCAGCGCCGTGCACCACAGGGCGCGCTCCTGCGGCCGCACCCGCCGGTTGAACGGCAGCCCGCACACCACCAGCAGGCCGAAGACGCCGATCGCCACGTCCGGCAGCTGCTGCCCGCCGTGGGTGGCGGGCAGCAGCCGGGCGAGGTGGGCGCCGACGCCGGACGGGCCGAGCGGTTCGACCGGGGACTCCGGCTGGGCCCGGCGGGCGGCCAGCACCGCGACGAACAGCACCGGGGAGGCGAGCAGCACCCCGGCGGTGGCCATGGTGACGGCCCGGCCGGCGGCCCGGACCCGGTGGCGCAGCGGGCGCGGGGCGGCGAACAGCCGGACGGCGAACAGGAGCGCGGCCGCCAGGGTCGCCAGCGCGGCCGTGTACAGGTTGCCCGCCCAGGCGAGCGCGACGCACAGCGCGCCGGCCACCCAGTGCCGCTCGTGCAGGCACCAGTCGGCGGCCAGGCCGAGCAGGGGCAGCGAGACCAGGCCCCAGAGCCACATCGGGGCCGCCCCGCCGACGTCCAGCACCCAGGCGCAGAGCCCGTACCCGACGGCGGCGAACACCCGCAGCCACCGGGGGCCGGGGTGCAGCCGGCCGAGCAGCCGGGTCATCAGGGCGGTGCCGAGGCCGATGGTGGCCAGGGTGACCAGGAGGACGGCGAGCCGGCCCTGGTCGCGGGGGAGCAGCGCGGTGGGCCAGGAGAAGGGGTTCATCAGGTAGGCGAAGAAGTCCGCCAGGAACGGAGCGCCGTAGCCGCTGTTCCAGTTGAGCAGCAGGTCCCCGGCGGCCTGCCCGTGCAGCAGGTCCCACAGGTGGGCGTGGTAGGGCACGGCGACCGCCTCCGCCCCGGCCGGCCACTGCCCGCTCAGCGCCGCCGCCAGCCCGTACCCGCCCGCGGCCAGCCCCGCGGCACCCCCGCAGACCAGCACCTCCCGCCGCCGCTCGCCCATCCGCACCCCGTTCCACGCGCTTCGCCGAACCCGCCCACCCTAAGCACGCCCCAGGCGCCCCCGACGTCACGCGCGCTCCCTCGAAGGGGTGGCGCCCTGGGAAGCTTCGCCGAGTCGCCCGAGAGGGCCGTTGAAGGTCGACCAGCCGTTCGAGATCGAGATCGAGATCGAGCTGACCTGACCGTCCGCATCGTGGACGGCAGGTGTCAGTACCTGGGACGGCGGAGTAGGGTCCGAGCATGTCTCGCACCATTCGTCTCGCAGTTGTTCCCGGTGACGGCATCGGCCGGGAAGTGGTGGCCGAAGGCCTCAAGGTCCTGGGTGCCGCGCTCCCCGCCGACGTGAAGCTGGAGACCACCGAGTACGACCTCGGCGCCCGGCGCTACCACCGGACCGGGGAGACGCTGCCGGACGACGTGCTGGCGGAGCTGAAGTCGCACGACGCGATCCTGCTGGGCGCCATCGGCGACCCGAGCGTGCCGTCGGGCGTGCTGGAGCGGGGGCTGCTGCTCAAGCTGCGGTTCGCCTTCGACCACCACATCAACCTGCGTCCGGGCCGCCTCTTCCCCGGGGTGCGGTCCCCGCTGGGCGGCGAGCCGGAGATCGACTTCGTGGTCGTCCGCGAGGGCACCGAGGGCCCGTACGTCGGCAACGGAGGCACGCTGCGCGCCGGGACGCCGCAGGAGGTGGCCACCGAGGTCAGCCTGAACACGGCGTACGGCATCGAGCGCGTGGTGCGCGACGCCTACCGCCGGGCGCAGGCGCGGCCGCGCAAGAAGCTCACCCTGGTGCACAAGAACAACGTGCTGGTGCACGCCGGGCACCTGTGGACGCGGATCTTCGCCGAGGTCGGCGAGGAGTTCCCCGAGGTCACCACCGACTACCTGCACGTCGACGCGGCGACCATCTTCTTCGTCACCCAGCCGGAGCGCTTCGACGTCATCGTCACCGACAACCTGTTCGGCGACATCCTGACCGACCTGGCCGCCGCCGTCACCGGCGGGATCGGCCTGGCCGCGAGCGGCAACATCAACCCGAGCGGCGAGTTCCCGTCGATGTTCGAGCCGGTGCACGGCTCGGCGCCGGACATCGCCGGCCAGGGCAAGGCCGACCCGACCGCCACCGTGCTGTCGGTCGCGATGCTGCTGGAGCACCTCGGCTTCGCCGCCGAGGCCGCCGGGGTCGAGGCCGCGGTGGCGGCGGACCTGGCCGAGCGCTCCGGCACCCGCAGCACCTCCCAGGTCGGCGACGCGCTCGCCGCCCGAGTATCCGGCTGACGGGCCGGATCCAGGAGCGGAGTTCCGGCCGACGGGCCGGATCCGACAAGGTTTCCGGCCCGGCGGGCCGGACCGCACAACCGCAGCTCGCCGCCCTCGAAAAAAGGGCGGACAGCTGTTCGGCACGGCCCTCTGGATGCGAGTATCGACAGTGGGTCGTGCCGTTGTGCGTCCATTCCGGCGAATTTTGCCGAAACGTATCTGCGGCGGTGGCGGCCCGGACCAACCCCACGGTGAAGGAAACACCCATGAGCACGGCCACCCAGGCGCCCATCACGTTCGACCTCAAGCCCTCCGCCCACCCGCTGTCCGCAGCGGAGCGCGAGGCCCGGCTGGTCAACCCCGGCTTCGGCCGGGTCTTCACCGACCACATGGTCACCGTCCGCTGGACCGAGGGCGTGGGCTGGCACGACGCCCAGCTGGCGCCGTACGCCCCGCTGGAGATCGACCCGGCGAACATGACCCTGCACTACGGCCAGGCGATCTTCGAGGGCCTGAAGGCCTACCGCCAGGCCGACGGCTCCATCGCCACCTTCC
This sequence comes from Kitasatospora sp. NPDC054795, assembly GCF_053611565.1. Taxonomy (NCBI): domain Bacteria; kingdom Bacillati; phylum Actinomycetota; class Actinomycetes; order Kitasatosporales; family Streptomycetaceae; genus Kitasatospora; species Kitasatospora sp. NPDC054795. The sequence goes on along the minus strand of NZ_JBSHAP010000227.1, from coordinate 3,008 downwards.
GCCCGGAGGCCAACGCCGCCCGCTTCCAGGCCTCGGCCCGCCGCCTGGCGATGCCGGAGCTGCCGGTGGAGACCTTCGTCGAGGCCGTCGAGCTGCTGGTCCGCCAGGAGCAGGACTGGGTGCCGAACGAGCCGGAGCAGAGCCTCTACCTGCGCCCCTTCATGTTCGCCACCGAGGTCGGCCTGGGTGTCCGCCCGGCCAACTCCTACCTCTTCATGATTATCGCCTCGCCGGCCGGCGCCTACTTCCAGGGCGGCATCAAGCCGGTCTCGGTCTGGCTGTCCAAGGAGTACGTCCGGGCCGCGCCCGGCGGCACCGGCGCCGCCAAGTGCGCGGGCAACTACGCCGCCTCGCTGGTCGCCCAGGCCCAGGCCGCCGAGAAGGGCTGCGACCAGGTGGTCTGGCTCGACGCCGCCGAGCACCGGTGGGTCGAGGAGATGGGCGGCATGAACCTGTACTTCGTCTTCGGTGAGGGCAAGGACGCCAGGATCGTCACCCCGGAGCTGTCCGGCGCCCTGCTGCCCGGCATCACCCGCGACTCGCTGCTCCAGCTGGCCGCCGACCTCGGCTACGCGGTCGAGGAGCGCCGGATCTCCACCGACGAGTGGCAGCAGGCCAACGCCGACGGCACCCTCACCGAGGTCTTCGCCTGCGGCACCGCCGCCGTCATCACCCCGGTCGGCTCGGTGAAGTCCGCCGCCGCCGACTGGACCGTCGGCGCCGGCGAGCCCGGCCCGGTCACCATGGAGCTGCGCAAGGCCCTGCTGTCGATCCAGGGCGGCCAGACCCCGGACACCCACCACTGGCTGCACAAGATCGTCTGATCGCCGCACCCCGTCCGGCGCCGCCCGGCCCGGCTCGCCTCCCGGCCTGCTTGCGCCCGTCCGGCCCGGCCCGCCCGTTTCGCATCGCGAGACGAGCGGGCCGGATCCCGGGCAGCTGTGCCAGACTGCGAGCGTGTCCTCGCTTTCGCTGATGATTAGCAGCAGGCGCGCCGGTCCGCAGTGACCGCTTCCCGCACGACCCGATGCGGAGCGACCACTAGCGTCCAGACCCGCGCGCAGACCTCTCGCACCCGCGAGGGGTCTTTTTGTTTCTCCCGGACCGGCCGACGGCCCTCACAAGGGGCCCGGGGACACCGGGACCGCGCGCGGGATCATGGACAGTGGAGCCGGGACGAGAAAGTCCGGCAGAGCAGTACCTTCCTCCCCGAAACGGAGAACCAGGGGTCATGACCGAGGTCACCCGTACCGACGACAGTTTCCACGTGTTCGACACCACGCTGCGCGACGGAGCACAGCGGGAGGGCATCAACCTGACGGTGGCGGACAAGCTGGCCATCGCCCGGCACCTGGACGAGTTCGGGGTCGGCTTCATCGAGGGCGGCTGGCCCGGCGCCAACCCGCGTGACACCGAGTTCTTCGCCCGCGCCGCCACCGAGCTGGAGCTGGAGCACGCCCGGCTGGTCGCCTTCGGCGCCACCCGCAGGGCCGGCGGCAGGGCGGCGGAGGACCCGCAGCTGGCCGCGCTGGTCGCCTCCGGCGCCCCGGTGATCACCCTGGTGGCCAAGGCGCACGACCGGCACGTGGAGCTCGCGCTGCGCACCACCCTGGACGAGAACCTGGAGATGGTCCGGGACAGCGTCGAGTTCCTCCGCTCCCAGGGGCGGCGGGTGTTCATCGACTGCGAGCACTTCTTCGACGGCTACCGGGCGAACCCCGAGTACGCGGTGTCGGTGGTCCGCACCGCGCACGAGGCCGGCGCGGACGTCGTGGTGCTCTGCGACACCAACGGCGGGATGCTGCCGGCCGGCGTGCGGGAGATCGTCGCCGAGGTGCTCGCCAGGACCGGTGCCCGGCTCGGCATCCACGCCCAGGACGACACCGGCTGCGCGGTGGCCAACACCCTGGCCGCGGTGGACGCCGGCGCGACCCACGTGCAGTGCACCGCCAACGGCTACGGCGAGCGGGTCGGCAACGCCAACCTGTTCCCGGTGGTCGGCGCGCTGGAGATCAAGTACGACCGCCGGGTGCTGCCCGCGGGCCGGCTGGCCGAGATGACCCGGATCTCGCACGCGATCGCCGAGCTGGTCAACCTGACCCCCTCCACCCACCAGCCGTACGTCGGCTTCTCGGCCTTCGCCCACAAGGCGGGCCTGCACGCCTCCGCGATCAAGGTCGACCCGGACCTCTACCAGCACATCGACCCCGCGCGGGTCGGCAACTCCATGCGGATGCTGGTCTCCGACATGGCCGGCCGGGCCTCCGTCGAGCTCAAGGGCAAGGAGCTCGGCTACGACCTCTCCAGCGACCGGGACCTGGCCGGCCGGGTGGTGGCCAAGGTGAAGGAGCAGGAGAACCTCGGCTACACCTACGAGTCCGCCGACGCCTCCTTCGAGCTGCTGCTGCGCGACGAGGTGCGCGGCGGCCGGGACCGCTTCTACACGCTGGAGTCCTGGCGGACCATCAGCGAGCAGGGCCCGAACGGCTTCACCGGCAACGAGGCCACCGTCAAGCTGTGGGCCAAGGGCGAGCGCCGGATCGCCACCGGCGAGGGCAACGGCCCGGTCAACGCGCTGGACCAGGCGCTGCGCGCGGCCCTGGGGGGCATCTACCCGCCGCTGGCCACCTTCGAGCTGGTGGACTACAAGGTCCGCATCCTGGAGGGCCAGCACGGCACCGGCTCCAAGACCCGGGTGCTGATCGAGTCCACCGACGGCGCCGCCACCTGGTCGACGGTGGGCGTGGCCGACAACGTGGTCGCCGCCTCCTGGCTGGCGCTGGAGGACGCGTACACCTACGGCCTGATCCGGGCCGGCCTGGAGCCCACCGAGTAGTCGCCCCGAACGCGCCTGTGGCCCGCGGGACCTCGCCGGAGGTCCCGCGGGCCACGGTCGTGCGCGATCACCGCAGTCGGGCCAGCAGGGCGTGTTCGACGAGGGTGATGAGGGCGCTCTTGGCGCTGTCGCGGCGGCGGGCGTCGAGGGTGATGACGGGGGTGTCGGCGCC
>NZ_JBSHAP010000226.1:0-7539 GCF_053611565.1 Kitasatospora sp. NPDC054795 | reverse complement strand
CGCGGCGCCGAGGGCCCGGGCGCGGCCGAACTCGTCGCCGAGCTGCGGGACCTGGGCGCCGAGGCGGCCGTCGTGGCCTGCGACGCCGCCGACCGGAAGGCGCTGGCCGCGGTGCTCGCCGCGATCCCCGCCGAGCACCCGCTCACCGGCGTCGTGCACACCGCCGGCGTGGTCGACGACGGCGTGGTCACCGCCCTCACCGCCGAACAGCTCGCCACCGTCCTGCGCCCCAAGGCGGACGCCGCGCTGCACCTGCACGAGCTGACCGCCGACCGCGACCTCGCGATGTTCGTGCTGTTCTCCTCCGTCGCCGCCGTGCTCGGCCCGCCCGGGCAGGGCAACTACGCCGCCGCGAACGGCTTCCTGGACGCCCTCGCCGCCCAGCGGCGGGCCCGCGGCCTGGCCGGCGTCTCGCTGGCCTGGGGCCTGTGGGCCGAGTCCAGCGGCATCACCGGCCACCTCACCGGCGCCGACCTGGCCCGGGCGGCCAGGGTCGGCGCCCCGCTGACCACCGCGCAGGGCATGGCCCTGTTCGACGTCGCCGGCACCGTGCCCCGCGCGCACCTGGTCACCTCCAACCTCGACGTGACCGCACTGCGCAACGACCCGGCGGGACCGCCGCCGGTGCTGCGCTCGCTGGCCGGCGCCGCGCTGCGCCGGGCCAGCGACGCCCCGACCGCCGCGAGCCTCACCCAGCGGCTCGCCGGGGTGCGGCCGGACGGCCGGCTCCCGCTGCTGGTCGACCTTGTCCGGGAGCAGACCGCCCTGGTGCTCGGCCACGCCTCCCCGGACGCCGTCGCGGCCGGCCGCGCCTTCAAGGAGGCCGGCTTCGACTCGCTGACCTCGGTGGAACTGCGCAACCGGATGCAGGCCGCCACCGGCCTGCGGCTGCCCGCCACCCTGGTCTTCGACCACCCGAGCCCGGCCGCGCTCGCCGAGTACCTGCTCGGCGAACTGCTCGGCGGCCGTGACCTGCCCGCGCCCGTCCGGGCCGCCGCGACGGCCACCGACCAGGACCCGGTCGTGATCGTCGGGATGAGCTGCCGCCTGCCCGGCGGCGCCGACAGCCCGGAGCGGCTGTGGCGGCTGCTCGCCGAGGGCGGCGACGGCATGACCGACTTCCCCGCCGACCGCGGCTGGGAGGCCGAGGTCGCGGACGCGCCGTACGCGCTGCGCGGCGGCTTCCTCGCGGACGCCACCGGCTTCGACGCCACCCTGTTCGGGATCTCCCCGCGCGAGGCGCTGGCGATGGACCCGCAGCAGCGGCTCTCGCTGGAGGCCGCCTGGGAGGCCTTCGAGGACGCCGGCATCGACCCGACCGCGGTGCGCGGCGAGCAGGTGGGCGTCTTCCTCGGCGCCGGCACGTCGTACTACGGGATCGGCACCGACCTCTCCACCACCGCCGAGGGGCACGTCCTCGCCGGCACCTCGAACAGCGTGATCTCCGGCCGGGTGTCGTACACCTTCGGCCTGGAGGGCCCCGCTCTCACGGTGGACACCGCCTGCTCCTCCTCGCTGGTGGCACTGCACCTCGCGGCCCAGGCGCTGCGCGGCGGCGAGTGCGCGATGGCGCTGGCCGGCGGTGTCACGGTGCTGGCCGGTCCGGAGATCTTCGCCGAGTTCAGCCGGCAGGGCGGCGTCGCCGCGGACGGCCGCTGCAAGCCGTTCTCCGCCGAGGCGGACGGCACCGGCTGGGCCGAGGGCGTCGGCGTGCTGGTGCTGGAGCGGCTCTCCGACGCGCGCCGCAACGGCCACCGGGTGCTCGCCGTGGTCCGCGGCAGCGCGATCAACCAGGACGGCGCCTCCAACGGCCTCACCGCCCCCAACGGGCCCTCGCAGGAGCGGGTGATCCGCCAGGCGCTGGCCAACGCGGGGCTGACCGTCTCGGACGTGGACGCCGTCGAGGCGCACGGCACCGGCACCAGGCTCGGCGACCCGATCGAGGCCCAGGCGCTGCTGGCGACCTACGGCCGGGACCGCGGCGGCGAGCCGCTGTGGCTGGGTTCGATCAAGTCCAACATCGGGCACACCCAGGCCGCGGCCGGCGTCGCCGGGGTGATCAAGATGGTGCAGGCGATGCGGCACGGGACGCTCCCGGCCACCCTGCACGTCGCCGCGCCGAGCGGTCACGTGGACTGGGCGGCGGGCGCCGTGGAACTGCTGGCCGAGGCGCGCCCCTGGCCGGCCGTGGACCGGCCGCGCCGCGCGGGCGTGTCCTCCTTCGGCATGAGCGGCACCAACGCCCACGTCATCCTGGAAGCCGCCCCGGTCGTCACCGAGACCGCCGCGGTCCCGGAGACCGGTTCCGGAGTCCTCCCGTGGTTCCTGTCGGCCCGCACCCGGGCCGGACTGGGGGCGCAGGCCGCGCGGCTGCGGGAGTTCGCGGCCGGACACGGCGAGCTCACCCCGGCGGAGATCGGCCGGGCACTGCTGTCCCGCGCCGACCTGGAGCACCGCGCGGTGCTGCTCGGCGCCGACCGGACCGACCTGCTGGACGGGCTGGCGGCACTCGCCGAGGGCACGGCCCGGGCCGGGGTGGTCACGGGCGTCGCCGAGGAGCGCGACGGCCGTTCGGTGGCCTTCGTCTTCCCGGGCCAGGGCTCGCAGTGGGTCGGCATGGCGCGGGAACTCGCCGACTGGTCACCGGTGTTCGCGGCGCGGTTGGCCGCGTGCGAGGCGGCGCTGGTGCCGTACACCGACTGGTCGCTGACCGAGGTGCTGCGCGAGGGTGCGGACCTGTCCCGGGTGGACGTGGTCCAGCCGGTGCTGTGGGCCGTGATGGTGTCGCTGGCGGAGGTGTGGCGGGCGCACGGTGTGGAGCCCTCGGCCGTGATCGGCCACTCGCAGGGTGAGATCGCCGCGGCGGTGGTGGCTGGTGCGCTGTCCGTGGAGGACGGCGCGAAGGTGGTCGCGCTGCGCAGCCGGGCGCTGATCGAACTGGCCGGTGACGGCGGCATGGTGTCGCTGGCGGTCGGCCAGGAGGCCGCCGAGGGGCTGATCGGCGGCTTCGGCGGCCGGATCTCGGTGGCCGCGTTCAACGGCCCGTCCTCGACGGTGGTGTCGGGCGAGCCCGGCGCGCTGGACGAGCTGATGGCGCTCTGCGAGGAGAGCGGGGTGCGGGCCCGCCGGATCCCGGTGGACTACGCCTCGCACTCCGCCCAGGTGGAGCGGGTGCGCGAGCGGGTCCTGGCGGAGCTGGCCGGGATCAGCCCGACCACGTCCGCGGTGCCGCTCTACTCGACGCTGACCGGTGAGCCCATCGACACCGCGCGGATGGACGCCGGGTACTGGTACGACAACCTGCGTTCCACCGTCCTGTTCGAGCAGGCCACCCGTGCTCTGCTCGCCGACGGCCGCTCGGTGTTCGTCGAGTGCAGCCCCCACCCGGTGCTGACCGTCGGCGTGCAGGAGACCGCCGAGGACGCCGGCACCGCGCTCACCGCGGTCGGCACCCTGCGGCGCGACGACGGCGGCGCCGAGCGCTTCCTGACCGTCCTCGCCGAACTCTGGACGGCCGGCGTGCCGGTGGACGCCACCGGGGTGCTGCCGCCCGCCCGCCGCGTCGCCCTGCCCGGCTACGCCTTCCAGCGCGAGTACTACTGGCCCAAGCCCCTCGCGGCGCACGACGCCGCCGCCGTCGGCCAGGTGACGGCCGGCCACCCGCTGCTGCGGGCCGCCGTCCCGCTCGCCCACGACGGCGTCGTCCTGACCGGACGGCTGTCCACGACCAGTCACCCGTGGCTGGCCGACCACACCGTGCTCGGCCGCACCCTGGTGCCCGGCGCGGCCTTCGTGGAGATGGCCCTGCGGGCCGGCGAACAGGCCGGCAGCGCCCTGCTGCGGGAACTGGTGCTGCAGGCCCCGCTGGTGCTGACCGCGGCCGACGCGGTGGCCGTCCAGGTCGCCGTCGGCCCGGCGGACGGCGCGGGCGACCGCACCGTGGAGGTCTCCTCCCGGTCCGGCGAGGACGCGCCGTGGACCTGCCACGCCACCGGTCTGCTCGGCGCGCACGCGCCCGCCGCCGGCTTCGACCACGCCCAGTGGCCGCCCCACGGCGCCCGGCCCGTCGACCTGGCCGGCTTCTACCAGGCACTCACCGAGGCCGGCTACGGCTACGGCCCCGCCTTCCAGGGCCTGCGCGCCGCCTGGCGCGACGGCAGCACCGTCTACGCCGAGGTCGCCCTGCCCCAGGACGTCCAGGCCGACGGCTACGGCGTGCACCCCGCACTGCTGGACGCCGCCCTGCACGCCGCCGCCCTCGACGCCGAGGCCGGAACCAGGCTGCCCTTCGCCTGGACCGGCGTCTCGCTCCAGGCCGTCGGCGCCACCGGGCTGCGGGTCGCCCTGACCCGAGGCCCCGGCGGAACCACCGTGCGGGCCGCCGACCCCACCGGTGCACCCGTGTTCGCCGTCGACGCGCTGGCCGCCCGGGAGGTCACCCCCGAGGCCCTGGACGGCAGCGCCGCGCGCGGCGTCCACGACGCCCTGTTCGCCCTGGACTGGGTGCCCGCGACCGACCCGACCGCCACCCCCGACACCACCGGCTGGGCGGTGCTCGGCGCCGACGATGCCGGACTGCCGCGGGCCCTCCGCCACCCGGACCTCGCCGCACTGACCGCCGCCCTCGACGCGGGCGCGCCCACCCCGGCCGTCGTCGTCCTGCCGGTCCCGTCCGGCGACGACGCACGGGCCGTGCTGGCCACCACCTCCGCCATCCTCGGCCTGCTGCGCGACTGGCTCGCCGAGGAGCGGCTCGGCACCTCCCGGCTGGTGCTGCTCACCCGCGGCGCCGTCGGCGCGGACGCCGACCTCGCGGGGGCGGCCGTGCACGGCCTGGTCGCCTCGGCCCAGGCCGAGCACCCCGGCAGCTTCGTCCTGGTCGACCGCGACCCGGCCGGGGACGGCGGCCCCTGGCCGTCCGCCGTGGACACCGAGCCCCGCACCGCGCTGCGCGACGGCGCCGTGCTGCTCCCGCGCCTGGTCCGCACCCCGGCCGCGGACACGCCCGCGCTGCCCGGGTCGGTACTGATCACCGGCGGCACCGGAACACTGGGCGGCCTGGTCGCCCGGCACCTGGCCGCCCGGCACGGGGTGCGCCGACTGGTGCTGCTCGGCCGGCGGGGCGCCGACGCCCCCGGCGCGGCCGAACTGGTCGACGAGCTGCGGGCACTGGGCGCCGACGCGACGGTCGTCGCCTGCGACGCCGCCGACCGCGACGCGCTCGCCGCCGTGCTGGCCGAACACCCGGTCACGGGCATCGTCCACGCGGCCGGCGTGATCGACGACGGCACCGTCGGCTCGTACGACGACGCCCGGCTGGCCGGGGTGCTGCGGCCCAAGGTGGACGCGGCGCTCAACCTGCACGAGCTGACCGCCGACCGCGAACTCGGCCTGTTCGTCCTGTTCTCCTCCGCCGCCGGCACCTTCGGCCCGGAGGGCCAGGCGGCCTACGCGGCGGCGAACGCGGCCCTGGACGCGCTGGCCGCCCGCCGCGCCGCCGCGGGCCTCGCGGCGGTCTCGCTCGGCTGGGGCCTGTGGGCCGGCGCCAGCGGGATGACCGGCCACCTCTCCACCGAGCAGGTCGCCCGGGCCTCCCGCACCGCGGAGTCGCTCGGCGACGCCGACGGACTCGCCCTGTTCGACGCGGCCGTCGGCTCCGCACGCCCGCACCTGCTGCCGATCCGGCTGCGCTCGGCCGTCGGCCCGGACGGTGAGGTGCCGCCGCTGCTGCGCGCACTGGTCCGCCCGGCCCCGCGGCGCGCCGCCGCCGCCGAGACCGCCACCGGCTCGCTCGCGCACCGGCTGACCGGGCTCACCGAGGCCGAGCAGACCCGGACGGTCGGGGAACTGCTCGCCACCGAGGTCGCCGCCGTCCTCGGCCACGCGAGCGCGGCCGCCGTCGAGCCCGGCCGGGCCTTCAAGGACCTCGGCTTCGACTCGCTGCTCGCGGTCCGGCTGCGCAACCGGCTCCAGGAGGTCACCGGGCTGCGGCTGCCCGCCACCCTGGTGTTCGACCACCCGACCCCGGCCGTGCTGGCCGAGTTCGTCCGCGCCGAGCTGCTCGGCCGGCGCCCGGCCTCCCCGGCCGCCACCGGGCCCTCCGCCACGACCGCCGCCCCGGACGAGCCGATCGCGATCGTCGGCATGAGCTGCCGCTACCCCGGCGGCGTCACCGACCCGGACCGGCTGTGGGAGCTGCTGGCCTCCGGCGGGGACGGCATCACCGCCTTCCCGACCGACCGCGGCTGGGACGTCGGCGCCGTGTACGCCGGCGAGAGCGCGGGCGCCGCGACCGTCTTCGAGGGCGGCTTCCTGCACGACGCCGCCCGGTTCGACGCCGGCCTGTTCGGGATCTCCCCGCGCGAGGCACTGGCGATGGACCCGCAGCAGCGCCTGCTGCTGGAGGCCTCCTGGGAGGCCTTCGAGAGCGCCGGCCTGGACCCGACCGCGCTGCGCGGCAGCCGGACCGGTGTCTACGCCGGACTGATGTACCACGACTACGCGACCGGCGGCGGAGCCGTCCCGGACGAGGTCCAGGGCTTCCTCGGCACCGGCAACGCGGGCAGCGTCGCCTCCGGCCGGGTCTCCTACACCTTCGGTCTGGAGGGCCCGGCGGTCACCGTGGACACAGCGTGCTCCTCCTCCCTGGTCGCCATGCACCAGGCGGCCCAGGCGCTGCGCTCCGGTGACTGCGACCTGGCGCTGGCCGGCGGCGTCACCGTGCTCGCCACGCCCTCGGTGTTCACCGAGTTCAGCCGCCAGGGCGGGCTGGCCGCCGACGGGCGCTGCAAGGCCTTCTCGGCCGCCGCCGACGGCAGCGGCTGGTCGGAGGGCGTGGGCCTGCTGGTGCTGGAGCGGCTCTCCGACGCCCGGCGCAACGGGCACCGGGTGCTGGCGGTGGTGCGGGGCACCGCCGTCAACCAGGACGGTGCGTCGAACGGTCTGACGGCGCCGAACGGCCCGTCGCAGGAGCGGGTGATCCGGCAGGCGCTGGCCAACGCCGGGCTGTCGGCCGCCGAGGTGGACGCGGTGGAGGCGCACGGCACGGGCACCAAGCTGGGCGACCCGATCGAGGCCCAGGCGCTGCTGGCCACCTACGGTCAGGACCGTTTCGCGGACCGGCCGCTGTGGCTGGGCTCGGTGAAGTCGAACATCGGGCACACCCAGGCCGCGGCCGGTGTGGCGGGTGTGATCAAGATGGTGCTGGCGATGCGGCACGGCGTTCTGCCGGCCACGCTGCACGTGGACGCGCCGTCCCCGCACGTGGACTGGACGGCCGGGGCGGTGGAACTGCTCACCGAGGCCCGGCCGTGGCCCGAGGCGGACCGGCCGCGCCGCGCGGGTATTTCCTCCTTCGGGATCAGCGGCACCAACGCCCATGTGATCCTCGAATCCGTGTCCGAGCCGCGTCCGGCGGAGCCCGCCATCACGGGCGCGGGCCCGGTGCCGTGGCTGTTGTCGGGCCGGACGCCGGTGGCGCTGGGTGCGCAGGCGGAGCGGTTGCGGGAGTTCGTGGTGGGGCGTCCGGAGCTCGGGGTG
>NZ_JBSHAP010000225.1:0-7563 GCF_053611565.1 Kitasatospora sp. NPDC054795 | reverse complement strand
GCCCGGCCGACGTCCCGCCCCCGTCGTGGTTCCCGGACGGCGGGTGCCGGTCAGTCGTCCTCGTTCTCGCCCTGGTCGTCGCCGCCGTTCCGGTGAAGCCAGGTCGGCTTGGCGAAGACCTGGCCGTTCTCGACCGCCGGGCCGGTGCCGCCGGCGACCAGGTTGCCGCTGGTCGAGTCGAACACCACGGTGTTCCCCGAGGCGGAGACGAACGGCTGCGTCGACGAGCCGTTGCCGAGCGAGCCGTCCGGAGCGGCGGCGACCCGCTCGGTGCGGCCGGTGCGCAGGTCCTGGCGGTAGACGTCCCAGCCCGGGTGCTGGGGGCCGGCCACCAGGTTGTCGGCGGCGGACTCGAAGTAGATCCAGCGGTTGTCGGCGGTGATCGAGCCGTGGTCGGAGGAGCCGACCGAACTGGTGCCGGGCAGGCCGCCGCTGACCTTCGTCACGGTGCCGGTCCGCAGGTCCCGCACGTGGAGCACGGTGTGGTAGCGGTGGCCGCCGGTCGAGCCGCCGGGCTCGGACAGGGTGTAGATCGCGCGGCGCCCGTCGGGGCTGATCGTCGCCTCGAAGCTGGAGCTGCCGATCGTGCCGTCGAGGCCCGCGCTCACCGGTGTGAGGGTGCGGGAGCGGACGTCGTAGGTGTAGTAGGGGGCGGCAGCCGGGCGGGCCAGGCTCGGCTGCGCCGCGGACTGCGGGACGCTGCGGCGCGCGGCCTCGGCGGCGCTCGGGGTGAGCTCCACGTCGGAGGGGGCGTCGGAGGGGGCGGAGGCCGTGGCCGCCGCCGCGGCGGTCGCGGCGGCGAGGCCGGGGGCCTGCTCGTCCGGCAGCAGGCTGGAGATGGAGCCGAAGCCGATGGTGCGGCCGTCGGCGCTGATCGTCGGTCGGAAGGACGTGCTCTCACCCGGCTTGCCGTTCACGTCGTGGGAGACCAGCCGGGTGGTGTGGGTCCAGCGGTCGGTGACGTAGACGTTGATCTTCCAGGTGTAGGGCCGGGCGAGCGAGGGCTCGGGGGTGGGCTCCGGCCCGGGGTCCACGACGGTCGGGTCCAGGTCGGTCCGGGAGGACACGTAGACCACGTATCGGCCGTTGCCGCTGACCTGCGCGTTGTACGAGGAGTGGTACTGGTCGGTGTCGGTGTTGGTGGGGCTGCTGCTGACCAGCTCGGTGCGGCCGGTCCTGCGGTCCCTGATGTACACCTCGGTGCGGTTCTTGACCTGCGCGCCGGGCGCCACGTTCTCGTCCTCGCTCTCGAAGACGACGTAGCGCCCGTCGGCGCTGATCCCGGCCTGGTCGGTCGAGCCGCTCAGCGCCTTGCCCTTGTCGGACAGGTTGACCTGTTCGAGGCGGCCGGTGCGCAGGTCCTTCACATAGGCGTTGCTCCAGCCCACCGAGGGGTGGGGCAGCAGGTTCGTGGCCCGGGAGGTGAACAGGGCGTAGCGGCCGTTCGCGCTGATGCCCTGGGCCGTCGACTGGTTGTCGGGCGCCGCGCCGTTCGGCCCGAGGCTGACCTGGGCGGTGCCGCGCGGCACCGGGCCGGCCTGGGCCGGGGCGGCGGCGACGGCGAGCAGGGCGGCCGCGACCAGGACGCTGCCGCCGCCCGACAGCCAACGGTTGCGGGTCGTCCGGGTGGTTCGTGTCATGAAGGTGTTCCTCCCCAGCGATCGCCCGGCCGGGCTCCCTCCCGGCAACGGGCTTTCGGCAGAGCCAATCGTCGGGAGGGCCGGGGGTCAACGCCCTCCGGTAATGTCGGCGTAAAATACGTCAACGGACGTATGCGGCAAGGGAATCAAGCCATCCGGACCATCACGGGTGGCGCACGAAGACGTCCGCGGCGGCGTTGGTGTCGCCCGGCACCAGGTCACCGTCGTCGGCGGTGAAGACCACCGTCCCGCCGCCGGCGTCCACGAACGGGTCCGAGGAGTCGGAGGTGCTCTGCCCGCCGTCCCGGGTGAGGCTGACCCGTTCGATCGCGCCGGTCCGCAGGTCGCGGCGGAAGACGTCGCTGACGCCGTTGGTGTCGCCGGGGACGAGGTTGTCGGCGGCGGAGTCGAAGTAGACCCAGCGGCCGTCGAAGGTCATGGCGGGGTTCTGGGCGCTCGCGGTGGTCGTGGTGCCGGGCAGGAAGGCGTTGAGCCGCGTCAGCCGGCCGGTGGCCAGTTCCCGGGCGTACAGGTCCATCCGGAAGTGGGCGGAACCGGGACCGCCGATGCGGAACGGCAGGCCGAACAGGGCGTAGCGGCCGTCGGGGCTGAGCCGGGAGCCCCTGCTGACGCCGCGCAGGGTGCCCTCGTCGTCCACGCTGGCGCCGGAGACCTTCCCGGTGTCGGCCTTCCAGACGAAGTACGGGTAGAAGCGGGCCGGGGCCAGTCCGGGCGCACCGGCGTCGGCGCCAGGGTCGGTGTCGGAGGCGGTGTTGGTGGCGGTGTCGGTGGCGGAGTCGGTGGCCGGGGCCTGCGGGAGCAGGTTGGTCGCCCGGGAGGTGAAGCCGACGGTGGAGCCGTCCGCGCTGATCGTCACACCGTAGGAGGTGTTGTTGGCGGCCCCGCCGTCCGCGCCGGTGGTGACCACCCGGGTGGTGCCGGTCCAGCGGTCGGTGACGAGCACGTTGAAGTGGCGCGGGTCCGAGCCCGGGGCGAGGTCGGTGCGGCTGGAGGTGTAGGCGACGTAGCGGCCGTCCCGGCTCAGGGACGGGCTGTCGGAGTAGCCCTCGTCGTCGCCGGACCCGCCCCCGGTGACCAGTTCGGTGTGCCCGGTCCAGCGGTCGCGGACGAAGACGTCGCTGTAGCGCCTCGGCTGGCCGGGCACCACGTTGGTGGCGCTGGTGCTGAAGGCCACGAACCGGCCGTCGGCGCTGATCGAGGCGTCCGCGGTGGGTGCGTCCAGCCGGGAGCCGTCGTCGGCGACGCTGACCCGTTCGACGTGTCCGTTGCGCAGGTCGCGGACGTAGACCTCCTCGGAGTTCGGGGTGCCGGGCCCGGGCAGCAGGTCGGGCGCGGTCGAGGTGAAGAGCGCGGAGCGGCCGTCCTCGCTCAGCCCGATCGCGATCGAACGCCCGTTGATCTGCTCGCCCTTGGCGGTCTCGCTGACCCGGGCGGTGTCGCCCTTGGGCGGCCTGGCCTCGGCGGCGGGCAGCGCCGCTCCGGCGGCCACGGCGGTGGCGGCCAGCACGGCGGCGGTGCGGGCGAGCCGGCGTCGGGTGCGTGCGTTCGTCATGGATCGTCCTCCCCTGATGGCGGTCCCGGGTCCACGGCCCCCGCGGCCCGGTCGGGGAGAGCCAAGCGTCGTGCGGACGGTTGGTCAACGACCGGTGGCGATTCCGTTCGGAAATACGCCACCGGTCGTATCCCGCAAGGGAGTCGGGGCATCGGACCGTCAGGGCCTCAGGGCCTCAGGACCTCAGGACCTCGGGGCGCGTCGGACCGTCACAGGCGGCGCAGGAAGACGTCCAGCACCTGGTTGGTGTCGCCCGGCACCAGGTCGCCGTCGTCGGCGGTGAAGAGCACGGTGTCGCCGGTGGCGTCCACGAACGGGCTGAAGGACGAGGAGGTGCTCTGCCCGCCGTCCCGGGTGAGGCTGACCCGTTCGATCCGGCCGGTCCACAGGTCGCGGCGGAAGATGTCGCTGGCGTCGTTGGTGTCGCCGGGGACCAGGGTCTCGGCGCTGGAGTCGAAGTAGACCCAGTGGCTGTCGGCCGTCATGACGCCGCCGGACGAGGACCACTTGGTGCTGGTGCCCGGCAGGTCGGTGTTGACCTTGGTGACCTTGCCGGTGGCCAGCTCGTGGACGTACAGGTCCAGCCGGATGCCGTGGGCCGGGCCGGGGAAGCCGCCGACGAACACCGGGACGCTGTAGATCGCGAAGCGGCCGTCCGGGCTGACCCTGGCGTCGTAGGAGACGCCGGTCAGCTCGCCGGTGCCGTCCAGGCTTGCACCGACGATCTTCCCGGTGCCGGCCTTCCAGACGTAGTACCGGTAGTAGTGGGGTCCGGCGAGCTGGGGCGAGTCGGTGGCGGCGTCGGTGGCGGGGTCGCCGGTGCCGGTGCCGGGGTCGGTGGCCGGGGGCTCCGGCAGCAGGTTCCCGGCACGGGAGGTGAAGCCGACGGTGGCGCCGTCCGCGCTGATCGCCGGGGCGAAGGAGCCGTTGTCGGCACCCGAGCCGTCCGCGCCGACGGTGACCAGCCGGCTGGTGCGGGTCCAGCGGTCGGTGACGTAGACGTTGTTCTTGCCGCGCCGCAGGGTGCCCGGGGCGAGGTCGCTGCGGTTGGAGACGTAGGCGACGTAGCGGCCGTCGCGGCTGATGCTGGGGCTGAGGGCCCCGAACCCGCTCTGGTCGTCGGTGCTCGGCACGGCGGCGGAGGTGACCAGTTCGGTGTGTCCGGTCCAGCGGTCGCGGACGAAGACGTCGCTGGGGTGGCTCGGCTGGCCGGGCACCACGTTGGTGGCGGTGGTGCTGAAGGCCACGAACCGGCCGTCGGCGCTGATCGAGGCGTCGGTGGTGGCGGCGTTCAGCGCGGAGCCGTCGTCGGCGACGCTGACCTTCTCGATGTGCCCGTTGCGCAGGTCGCGGACGTAGACCTCGTCCGTGTTCGGGGTGCCGGGCCCGGGCAGCAGGTCGGTCGCGGCGGAGGTGAAGAGTGCGGAGCGGCCGTCCTCGCTCAGCCCGAGCGGCGTCGAGTACGCGTTGAGCTGGGCGCCCTTGGCGGTCTCGCTGACGCGGGCGGTGTCGCCCTTGGGCGGCCTGGCCTCGGCGGCGGGCATCGCGGCGCCGGCCACGGCGGTGGCGGCCAGCACGGCGGCGGTGCGGCCCAGCCATCTGCGGGTGCGTGCGGTGGTCATGGAACGTCCTCCCCTGGGATCGCCCGGCCGCGCTCCCTCCCGGCGGCGGGCTCTCGCAGAGCCAACCGTCGGGAGGGCCGGTGGTCAACGGGCGGCGGTGATCCCGTCCAGAAATACGCCAACGGACGTATTCCGTAGGGGAGTCGGGCCCTTACAGTCGGCGACGGAAGACGTCCGCGCAGCCGTTGGTGTCGCCCGGCACCAGGTTGCCGTCGTCGGCGGTGAACAGCAGCGTGGTGCCGAAGGCGTCGACGGCCGGGTCGTAGGCGCTGCGGATGCTCTGGTCGTCGCCCGCGCCGGAGGTGCCGTCGCCGGCCGTGACCAGTTCGGTGCGGCCGGTCCACCGGTCCTGGACGAAGAGGTCGTTCTGGTGCTTCCGCTGCCCGGGCAGCACGTTGGTGGCGCGGGTGGTGAACGCCACGTATCGGCCGTCGCCGCTGATCGCCGCGTCGCCGGCGCCGTCGTTCAACGCGGAGCCGTCGGCGGCGACGCCGATCCGTTCGAGGTGGCCGTTGCGCAGGTCCCGGACGTAGACGTCCCCCGAGCTGCCGTGGCCGCCGGGCAGCAGGTTGGAGGCGGAGGACGAGAACAGGGCGTAGCGGCCGTCGCCGCTCAGCCCGCGCGGTCGGGCCCCTCGCCCGCCGGGCCCTCGCTGACGCGGGCGGTGTCGCCCTTGGGCGGCCTGGCCTCGGCGGCGGGCATCGCGGCGCCGGCCACGGCGGCGGCGGCCAGGACGGCGGCGGTACGGGCCGCCCAGCGGCGGGTGCGTGCGGTGGTCATCGATCGTCCTCCCCGGATGACGGTGCCGGGCCCACGACCCCTGCGGCCCGGTTCGGCCACGAGCCAAACGCCGTCCGGGGCGGGCGGTCAACGGGCGGGGTCGATCTCGGCCGGAAATGCGCCACCGGCGGTGGGTGCCGCGGAAAACCCGCCGCGTCCGGGTAAGGCGCGCCGCGCTGGCAGAATTGGTCCGTGATCGACGCACGACGGCTGCGGACCCTGCGGGCCGTGGCGGACCACCGCACCGTGACCGCCGCGGCGGCCGCCCTCTACCTGACCCCCTCCGCGGTCTCCCAGCAGCTGGCCGCCCTGGAGCAGGAGACCGGCCACGACCTGCTCGCCCGGGAGGGCCGGGGCGTACGGCTGACCGCCGCCGGGGAGATCCTGCTCGGCCACGCCGACGTGGTGCTCGCCCAGCTGGAGCGCGCCGAGGCCGACCTCGCCGCGTACAGCGCGGGCGTCTCCGGGGAGATCACCGTCGCCTCCTTCGCGACCGCCATCGCCTCGGTGCTCGCCCCCGCCGTCGGCCTGCTCGCCGAGCGCGCCCCCGGGGTACGGCTCAAGGTGCTGGACGCCGAGGGCGACGCCAGCCTGCCGATGGTGCTGGACGGCCGGGCCGACCTCGCGGTGGCGGTCGAGTACCGGGGCGCCCCGCGGGCCGACGACGCCCGGCTGACCCGGGTGCCGCTGTACGCCGAGCCCTTCGAGGCCGTCCTGCCGCTCGGCCACCGGCTGGCCGACGAGTCCGGCCCGCTGGCGGTCGCCGCGCTGGCCGACGAGCCGTGGATCGGGCCGTACCCGGGCAACCCCTGCCACGACGTGGTGCTGCTGGCCTGCGAGCACGCCGGGTTCCAGCCCCGGCTGCTGCACTCCTCCGACGACTTCCGGGCCGTGGTGGCACTCGCCGCGGCGGGTCTCGGGGTGGCGCTGGTGCCGCGCTCGGCGCTGCGCGGCGTCGACCTCCGCGAGGTCGCGGTGCGGCCGGTGGACAGCGAGCTCGCCACCCGGCGGGTCTTCGCCGCCGTCCGGACCGGTGCCGACGGGCATCCGCTGGTCCGGCCGGTGCTGGACTCCCTCGCGCAGGCGGCCGCCGCGGGCGCGTGAGCCGATCGTGCGCGGGGCGGCTGCGGGCCGGGCGGCTCGGCCGGTGCCCGCGGCTGCTCGGCGTCCCGGGTCGGGCGGTCCGCCGTGGTGCTTCCGGCGTGGCGTCCCGGCCCGGGCGGCCGTGCAACCGCTTGGTCCGTGCGGGCAGTCGAGGTTCGGTGCCCCCCTCGGGACCGCCCCCGCTAAACGGTACCGACCGGTACCGACTGGAGGACGGTACCGATCGGTACCGTTTGGCGTCAAGAGTGGATAGGATCGGCCGCGTGGCAGTCAACGCACGGGCGCGCCTGCTGAGCACGGCCGAAACCCTCTTCTACGCGAACGGCATCCGCGCGGTCGGCGTGGAGCGCATCCTCTCCGAGTCCGGCGTGGGCCGAGCCTCCTTCTACCGGCACTTCACCGGCAAGGAGGAGCTGGTGACCGCGGTCCTGGAGGGTCGCGACGTCCGGTGGCGGGCGTGGCTCTCCGAGCGGGTCGCGGCCCACGGCGGCCACCCGCTGCACGTCTTCGACGCGCTGGCCGAACGGTTCGCGACCCAGGACTTCCGCGGCTGCGTCGCGATCAACACGATGACCGAGATCGCCGACCCGGCCAGCCCGGCCCGCCGGATGGCGGCCCTGCACAAGACCCGCGTCATCGACCTGGTCGAGCGGCTGATGCTGGACGCCGGCGTCCCCGAGCCCGGGGAGCGCGCCCGGCAGTTCGCCCTCCTGATGGACGGCGCCATCGTCACCGCCCTGCGCGAGGGCACCCCGGACGCCGCCTGGCGGGCCCGCGGCATCGCCGAGGCCCTGCTGGCCGCCCGAGGCCTGAGGCCCTGAGCCTGAGGCCCTGAGCCTGAGCC
>NZ_JBSHAP010000224.1:0-7707 GCF_053611565.1 Kitasatospora sp. NPDC054795 | reverse complement strand
GGCCTGGCTGATGTGCCGGAACACGGCGGGCGCCTCACGGACGTCCCACGCGGTGATCGGCAGCAGCCGCAGCGCACCGGACTCGAACAGGCCGAGCACCTCGGTGAGGATCTCGCCCATCCGCTGCGGGCCGGCCTCGGAGGGGTCGAAGGCGCGGTAGCGCACGCCGGGGTGGTCGGCGGCGACCTGCTCGGCGTCGCGCGGGTCGGCCTTGCCCATGTCGGCGAAGCGCCCGCCCTCGGCGAGCAGCCGCAGCGAGGCGTCCGTGAACTCGCCGGCCAGCGAATTCAGCACCACGTCCACGCCGCGTCCGCCGGTGGCGGTACGGAAGGACTCCTCGAAGGCGAGGTCGCGGGAGGAGGCGATGCGGGCGTCGTCCAGACCGGCGGCGCGCAGCGCGTCCCACTTGCCGGGGTTGGCGGTGCCGTACACCTCCAGGCCCAGGTGCCGGGCGAGCTGGACGGCGGCCATGCCGACGCCACCGGCCGCCGCGTGCACCAGCACCGACTCACCGGGCCGGGCCGCGGCCACGTCCACCAGCCCGTAGTAGGCGGTCACGAAGACGACCGGCACCGAGGCGGCCTCGGTGAAGGTCCAGCCGGCCGGGATCCGGGCGAGCCGGCGCCGGTCGGCGACGGCGACGGGGCCGAAGCCGCCGGGGAACAGGCCGAAGACCCGCTCGCC
Source organism: Kitasatospora sp. NPDC054795 (assembly GCF_053611565.1). NCBI lineage: Bacteria > Bacillati > Actinomycetota > Actinomycetes > Kitasatosporales > Streptomycetaceae > Kitasatospora > Kitasatospora sp. NPDC054795. Next base: position 7,023 of record NZ_JBSHAP010000224.1, on the reverse strand, counting down.
GGGGGCGAGGTCGGTGACCTCGGCGCCGACCTCCAGGACGACGCCGGCGCCCTCGGAGCCCAGCTCGGCGCGCTCGGGGTACATACCGAGCGCGAGCAGCACGTCGCGGAAGTTCACACCGGCCGCGCGGACGCCGATCCGCACCTCGCCGGGGCCGAGCGGCCGCTCGGCGGTGTCGGCGGGCAGCAGCCGCAGGCTGGTCAGGATGCCGGGCTCGGTGGGGTCGAGGGTCCAGGCGGCGGCGTCCTCGGGGACGGTCAGCGCGGCGGAGGCGGGCACGCGCACCAGCCGGGGCGCGTACAGGGCGCCGCCGCGCGCGGCGAGCTGGTTCTCCCCCAGCTCCACCGCCCGGCGGACCTGCGCCCAGTCGGCCGAGCCGTCGTCGTCGAGCAGCAGGACGCGGTCCGGGTGCTCGGACTGGGCCGAGCGCAGCAGGCCCCACACCGCGGCGCCCGCCGGGTCGGCGGGCTCCTCGCCCGGGTGGACGGCCGCGGCACCGCGGGTGACGACCACCAGGCGGTCGGCCTCGTCCCGGTCGCCGGCCAGCCAGCGCCGGGCGGCGTCGAGCGCCCCGGCGGTGGCGGTGCGGGCCCGGGCGGCGTCGTCCGCGCCGGTCGCCTCGACCCGGTGCAGCACGAGGGCCGCGCGGGCGTGGCCGGCCTCGACGGCGGACAGCTCCGCCACCGGGCACTCCTCGGCGGCGGCGCCGGTCGGCAGCGCGCTCCACTCGACCGCGAACAGCGCGTCGCCGGCCTCGGCGCGGCGGCCGTCCGGCTGACCGGTGGGCGCCGCCCGCAGGGTCAGCGAGCGGACATCGGCCACCGGTGCGCCGGTGGCGTCGGCGACCCGGATCGAGATCGCGTCCCGGCCCGCGGGGGCGAGCCGGACCCGGGCCACGGAGGCGCCGGTGGCGTGCAGGGTCACCCCGGACCAGGCGAACGGCAGCGGCGTCGCGCCGGCGTCGTCGAGGAACCCGCCGACGGTGGTGGCGTGCATGGCCGCGTCGAGCAGCGCCGGGTGCACGCCGTAGCCGGCGGCCTCCTCGGCGGCGCCCGCCGGGAGGGCGATCTCCGCGTAGACGGCGCCCTCGGCCCGCCAGGCCCGGCGCAGCCCGCGGAAGACCGGCCCGTAGCCGTAGCCGGCCTCGGTCAGCCGCTCGTAGTAGCCGTCCAGCTCCACCGGCTCGGCGTCGGCCGGCGGCCAGGCGGAGAGGTCGTACGGTTCGGCGTCCGTCCCGGCGGCCAGGGCGCCGGAGGCGTGCCGGGTCCAGCCGGCCGCGCCGTCGGGCTGGGCGTGGACGGCCACCGGGCGGTCGCCGACCGGGTCCGGGTCGCCGACCCGCACCTGGATGCGGACGCCACCGGTGGCGGGGACGGCCAGCGGGGCCTCGACCATCAGCTCGCGCAGCGCGGTGCAGCCGACCTCCCGGCCGGCCCGCAGCGCCAGTTCCACGAAGCCGGTGCCGGGCAGGATCGCCGTGCCGCGCACGGCGTGGTCGGCCAGCCAGGGCTGGGCGGCGAGCGACAGCCGGCCGGTGAGCAGCGCGCCCTCGCCGTCGGCGAGCGGCACGGCGGCGGTCAGCAGCGGGTGCTCGGTCCGCAGCAGGCCGGCGCCGGTCACGTCGGCCCCGGAGCGGCCGGGGCGCAGCCAGTAGGGCCGGCGCTGGAAGGCGTACGGGGGCAGGGTGATCCGGCGGCCGCCGCGGTCGGCGAGGACGGCGGACCAGTCCACCGCGGCGCCCCGGGTCCAGGCGGTGGCGACGGCGGCCAGCAGGGTCTCGGCCTCGGGCCGCTCGCCCCGGGAGGCGGGCACCAGCGCGGCGTCGTCCCGGCCGGTGGCGTCCAGGGTGAGGCGCGCCATGGCGGTGAGCACCGCCTCCGGGCCGAGTTCCAGGAAGCGGGTCGCGCCCTGGCCGGCGAGCCAGCGCACGCCGTCGGCGAAGCGGACGGCCCCGCGGACGTGCCGCACCCAGTACTCGGGAGTGCAGATCTCCTCGGCGCCGGCGGCGGTGCCGGTGAGGTTGGAGACCACCGGCAGGCGCGGCGGGTGGTAGGCGAGGCCCTCGGCGACGGCGCGGAACTCGGCGAGCATCGGCTCCATCAGCGCCGAGTGGAAGGCGTGCGAGACCCGCAGCCGGCTGGTCCGGCGGCCCTCGGCGCGCCAGTGCCCGGCCAGGTCGGCGATCGCGTCCTGCGGTCCGGAGACCACGATCGCCCGCGGGCCGTTGACGGCGGCGACGTCGACCCCGTCGTGGGCGGCGAGCGCCTCGGCGGCCCCGGCCTCGTCGATCTCGACGGCCAGCATCGCGCCGCCGGCGGGCAGCGCCTGCATCAGCCGGCCGCGGGCGGCGACCAGGGTGCAGGCGTCGTCCAGCGAGAGCACTCCCGCGGCGTGGGCGGCGGCGATCTCGCCGATGGAGTGGCCGAGCAGGAAATCGGGGCGCACGCCCCAGTCCTCCAGCAGCCGGAACAGCGCCACCTCGAAGGCGAACAGCGCGGCCTGGGTGTGGACGGTCCGGTCCAGCAGGGCCGCCTCGGGGGTGTCCGCCTCGGCGAACATCACCGCGCGCAGCGGGTGGTCCAGCTCGGTGTCGAGCCGGGCGCAGACGGCGTCCAGGGCGTCGGCGAACACCGGGAAGGCGGTGTAGAGGGCGCGGCCCATGCCGGGGCGCTGGGAGCCCTGGCCGGAGAACAGGAACGCCGAGCGGCCGTCGGCGCTCTCACCGCGCAGCACGCCGGGCGCCTCGGCGCCGGTGGCCAGCGCGCCGAGGCCGGCGAGCAGGCCGGTACGGTCGGCGGCCAGGACGACGGCGCGGTGCGCCAGGCCGGTGCGGCCGGTGGCCAGTGCCAGGGCGATGTCGGCCGGGTCCGGGTCGGTGCCCCCCGCGTCGGCGAAGCCGTGCAGCCGCTCGGCCTGGGCGGCGAGCGCGGTGGGGTCGGCGGCGGACAGCAGCCAGGGCAGCGGCGCCCCGGTGGCGGGTGCCGCCGGGCCGCGGGCCGCCGTCTCCTCGGCGGGGGCGCTCTCCAGGATGACGTGGGCGTTGGTGCCGCTGACGCCGAAGGAGGAGACGCCGGCCCGCAGCGGTCGGCCGTTCTCGGGCCAGGGCTGCGTGGCGGTCGGCAGCTCGATCGCGCCGGCCGACCAGTCCACGTGCGGCGAGGGCGCGTCCAGGTGGAGCAGGCCGGGCAGCTCGCCGTGGCGCATCGCCATGACCGTCTTGATCACCCCGGCGACGCCGGCGGCGGCCTGGGTGTGCCCGATGTTGGACTTCACCGATCCGAGCAGCAGCGGCCGGTCGGCCGGTCGGTCCTGGCCGTAGGTGGCCAGCAGCGCCTGGGCCTCGATCGGGTCGCCGAGCCTGGTGCCGGTGCCGTGTGCCTCGACGGCGTCGACGTCGGCGGCGGTCAGTCCGGCGTTGGCGAGCGCCTGGCGGATCACCCGCTGCTGGGCGGGTCCGTTGGGAGCGGTGAGGCCGTTGGAGGCGCCGTCCTGGTTGACCGCGCTGCCGCGCAGCACGGCGAGCACCCGGTGGCCGTTGCGGCGCGCGTCGGAGAGCCGCTCGACCAGCAGCATGCCCACGCCCTCGGCCCAGCTGGTGCCGTCCGCCGCCGCCGAGAACGGCTTGCAGCGGCCGTCGACGGCGAGGCCGCGCTGCCGGCTGAACTCGATGAAGGAGTCGGGCGACACCATCACCGTCACACCGCCCGCGAGGGCGATGCCGCACTCGCCGGAGCGCAGCGCCCCGGCCGCCATGTGCAGGGCGACCAGCGAGGAGGAGCAGGCGGTGTCCACCGTGATGGCGGGGCCCTCCAGGCCGAAGGTGTACGCGAGCCGGCCGGAGGCGACGCTGGTCGTGGTGCCGGTCAGCACGTGGCCCTCGACGCCGTCCGGCAGCTCCGCACCCTGCCCGTAGCCGGAGGAGGTCATGCCGACGAAGACGCCGCCCTGGCTGCCGCGTACGGCGGTGGCGTCGATGCCGGCGTCCTCGAAGGCCTCCCAGGCGGCCTCCAGCAGCAGCCGCTGCTGCGGGTCCATCGCCAGCGCCTCGCGCGGGGAGATCCCGAACAGGCCGGCGTCGAACTCGCCCGCGCCGGTGAGGAAGCCGCCGGAGCGGACATAGGTGTGCCCCTGCCGGTCGGGGTCCGGGTCGTAGAGCCCCTCGACGTCCCAGCCCCGGTCGGTCGGGAAGCCGACGATCGCGTCCCCGCCGGCCGCGACCAGCCGCCAGAGGTCCTCGGGGCCCTCGACGCCGCCGGGGAAGCGGCAGCTCATGCCGATGATCGCGATCGGCTCGTCGGTGGCGGCGGTGGCCGTCGCGGTCGGGCCGGAGTCGAGCCCGCCGACCAGGTAGCGGGTCATCTCGCCGATGGTCGGGTGGTCGAACACGGCGGTGGCGGGCACCGGGGTGCCGGTGCCGGCCGCCAGGCGCTTGCCCAGTTCGACGGCGGTCAGCGAGTCGAAGCCGAGGTCCTTGAAGGTCCGGCCGGTCTCCAGGCCGCTCGGGTCGGCGTGCCCGAGCACCGCGGCGACCTCGGCGCGGACGACGGCCAGGGTCTCCCGCTCGCGCTCGGCGGCGGACAGTGCGGCGATCCGGCCGCTGAGGGCGGCCGCGCCGTCGGTGCCGGCGGCGGCCGCGGCGGTGCGCGGGCCGGGCAGGTCGGCGAGCAGCGGGCTGGGCCGGGCGGAGGTGAAGGAGGCGGTGAAGGTCGTCCAGTCGACGTCGGCGACGACGACGGTGGTCTCGTCCCGGTCGACGGCCCGGTCCAGCGCGGCCAGGGCCAGCCGCGGGTCCATGGCCGGGATGCCGCGGCGGCTCAGGTAGTCCGCGCCGCGGCCGTCCGGGCCGCCGGACCACGGGCCCCAGGCGACGGAGGTCGCCGGCAGGCCGAGCGACCGGCGGTGCTCGGCCAGGGCGTCGAGGTAGCTGTTGCCGGCCGCGTAGGCGGCCTGGCCACCACTGCCCCAGACCCCGGCGATCGAGGAGAACAGCACGAAGGCGTCCAGCGGCACGTCCGCGAGCGCGGCGTGCAGCCGGGCGGCACCGGCGGTCTTGGCGGCGAGGACGGCCGCGAACTCCGCCGGACCGGTCAGCTCCAGGGCCTCGGTCGGGCCGGCCTCGGCGGTGAGGACCACACCCGCGACGGGGTGCTCGGCCAGCAGCGCGGCGAGCGCGTCGGCGTCGCCGAGGTCGCAGACGGCCACGGTGGCAGGGGTGCCGGCCCCGGTCGACTCGGCGGCGAGGTCGGCGAGTTCCCCGGACGGCGCGGAGGCGACCAGCAGCAGGTGCGCCGCGCCGCGGCCGGCCGCCCAGCGGGCGGCCTGGCGGCCGAGGGCACCGTCGGCTCCGGCGACCAGGACGGTGCCGGTCAGCCGCCGGGCCTCGCCGGCGGGCGCGGGCTCGGGGGCGCGCAGCAGCCGGGCGGCGTAGGTCCCGGAGGAGCGTACGGCGCTCTGGTCCTCACCGGTGGCACCCGAGAGGAGGGCCGCGAGGCGCCGACCGGCGCGCTCGTCGAGCACCGGCGGCAGGTCGATCAGGCCGCCGGTGCGGTCCGGGTGCTCCAGCGCCAGCGACCGGCCGAAGCCCCAGAGCTGGGCCTGCACCGGGTGGTCCAGCCGGTCGGCCCGGCCGGTGGAGACGGCGCCCCGGGTCAGGGTCCACAGCGGGGCGGTGATCCCGGCGTCGCCGAGCGCCTGCACCAGCGTCAGCGACACCGCCAGGCCGGCCGGCAGCACCGTCCCGGGCAGCGGCTCCTCGGCCAGGCCGGCCAGCGAGACCACGCCGGCGAACGGCTCGGCTGCGGGAAGCGCCGCGCGGAGGGTGTCGGCCAGGGCCGTACGGCCGACGGCCGGGTCGGCCACGACCAGGGTCACGGTCTGCGCACCGGCGGTGCGGATCGCCGCGACCACCTCCTCGGCGGCGGTCTCCTCGGCGGCCACCACCAGCCAGGTGCCGGTCAGGGCGACCACCCCGCGCGGGGCGTCCACCGGCTTCCAGCCGATCCGGTAGCGCCAGGAGTCCAGCGTCGAGCGGTCCCGGCGGCGGCGCCGCCAGTCGGCCAGCGCGGGCAGCACCGAGCCGAGCAGCTCCGGCGTGTCGTCCAGCCGCAGCGCCTCGGAGAGCTCGGCCAGGTCCTCGCGTTCCACGGCGTCCCAGAACCGCGCCTCGGCCGGGTCGCCCTCGGCTGCCGGGGCGGCGGCCTGCTCCAGCCAGTAGCGCTCGCGCTGGAAGGCGTAGGTCGGCAGCTCGACCGGGCGCCCTGCGGGCAGCAGCGCGGTGAAGTCGACGGCCACGCCGGCGGTCCAAGCCTCGGCCAGGGCGGTCAGCAGCTGCTCGGGGCCGCCCCGGCCGCGCCGCAGGGTGCCCAGCACGGCAGCCTCGGTCTCGGCCGCGTCGGCGGTCTCCTGCACGCCGACGGTCAGCACCGGGTGGGGGCTGCACTCCACGAACACCGCCCGGCCGCTGCCGAGCAGCGCGCGGGTGGCCTCCTCGAAGCGCACCGGGGAGCGCAGATTGTCGAACCAGTACTCCGCGCCCATGCGGGCGGTGTCGATCGGGGTGCCGGTCAGCGTCGAGTAGAGCGGCACGGTGGAGGTCATCGGGGCGACCTCGGCCAGGTCGTCCAGGATGCGCCCGCGCAGCCGGTCGACCTGGGCGGAGTGCGAGGCGTAGTCCACCGGGATCCGGCGGGCCCGCACGTCCCGCTCCTCGCAGAGCGCCATCAGCTCGTCCAGCGCGTCCGGTTCGCCCGACACCACGGTGGACGACGGACCGTTGAACGCGGCCACCGAGATCCGGCCGCCGAAGCCGCCGATCAGCCCCTCGACCACCGCACTGCCCGCCGCGACGGACACCATCCCGCCGCCACCGGCCAGTTCGATCAGCGCCCGGCTGCGCAACGCGACCACCCGGGCGCCGTCCTCCACGGAGAGCGCACCAGCCACCACCGCCGCGGCGATCTCACCCTGCGAGTGACCGATCACCGCCGACGGCTCCACACCGTGCGCCCGCCACACCTCCGCCAG
>NZ_JBSHAP010000223.1:0-7713 GCF_053611565.1 Kitasatospora sp. NPDC054795 | reverse complement strand
GACATGTGCGCCCCGGCGCCCGGCGCGGCGCCGCGGGCCCCGCCGCCGGCGCCGGCCCCGACGGGCCGGACGCCCTGAAGCAGCGCCTGGCGTCCCTCAACGACACCCAGCGCGGCCGGGTCCTCCTCGACCTGGTCCGCTCCCACGCCGCCCTGGTGCTCGGCCACAGCGGCCCGGCCGCGGTCGATCCCGGACGCGGTCTGCTGGAGGTCGGCTTCGACTCGCTGACCGCGGTGGAACTGCGCAACCGGCTGCGCGCCGCCACCGGCCACCCCCTCCCGGCCACCCTGCTCTTCGACCACCCCACCCCGGCCGCGATCGCCGGACACCTCGCCGCCGAACTCGTCCCCGAAGGCGGGCCCGGCCCGGTCCCCGGCCTCGCCGAACTGGAAGGCCTGGAAGACGCCCTCGACGGTGCCCTCGACGACCCGGCGGACCGCGAACGGCTCGCCGACCGGCTCCGGGAACTCCTGCGCCGCGTCGACCCGGCGGTCACCGAAGCCGACGGCGACGGCACGGCGGCCGACTCCATCGAGGACCGCATGGACGGCGCCAGCGACGACGAACTCTTCAACCTCATCGACAACGAACTCGGCCTGTCATGACACCGACCCGACACGCGAACCAGGACGGCGACTCCCGATGGTGAACGACGACAAGCTGAGGGACTACCTCAAGCGCGTGACGGCGGACCTGCACCACACCCGCCGGCGCCTGACCGAGGCCGAGGAAGCGGGCCGCGAACCGATCGCGGTCGTCGCGATGAGCTGCCGCTACCCCGGCGGCGTACGGTCCCCCGAGGACCTGTGGCACCTGGTCACCGACGGCACCGACGCCATCACCGGCTTCCCCGGCGACCGCGGCTGGGACCTGGACCACCTGGACGACCCGGACCAGCTGCGCGACGGCACCAGCCACACCGCCCTGGGCGGCTTCCTCGACGACGTCGGGCACTTCGACCCCGGATTCTTCGGGATCTCCCCGCGCGAAGCGCTCGCGATGGACCCGCAGCAGCGGCTCCTCCTGGAGACCACCTGGGAGGCGTTCGAACGGGCCGGCATCGACCCCGCGACCCTGCGGGGCAGCAGGACCGGCGTCTTCGCCGGAGTGATGTACCAGGACTACGCGGTACGGCTGCGCCAGGTACCCGACGACGTGGCCGGCTACATCGGCAACGGCAGCTCCGACAGCGTCGCCTCGGGCCGCGTCGCCTACACCTTCGGCCTGGAGGGCCCGGCGGTCAGCATCGACACCGCCTGCTCCTCCTCGCTGGTCGCCATCCACCTCGCCGCCCAGGCCCTGCGGGCCGGCGACTGCACCCTGGCCCTGGCCGGGGGCGCGATGGTCATGTCGACACCCGTCCCGTTCGTCGAGATGAGCCGCCAGGGCGGCCTGGCCCGGGACGGCCGCTGCAAGTCCTTCTCCGCCGCCGCCGACGGCACCGGCTGGGGCGAGGGCGTCGGTATGCTCCTGCTGGAGCGCCTCTCCGACGCCCGGCGAAACGGCCACCCGGTCCTTGCCCTGATCCGCGGCACCGCCGTCAACCAGGACGGCGCCAGCAGCAGGCTCACCGCCCCCAACGGCCCCGCCCAGCAGCGCGTCATCCGCCACGCCCTCGCCAACGCCGGACTCACCCCCGCCGACGTGGACGTGGTCGAGGCGCACGGCACCGGCACCCCGCTGGGCGACCCGATCGAGGCCCAGGCCCTGCTGGCCACCTACGGGCAGAACCGCGCCGACGGGCAGCCGCTGCTGCTCGGCTCGCTGAAGTCCAACATCGGACACACCCAGGCGGCGGCCGGCGTCGGCGGCGTCATCAAGACCGTCCTCGCCATGCGGCACGGCACCGTCCCGCCCACCCTGCACGCGCAGGACCCGTCCCCGCAGATCGACTGGACCGCGGGCGCGGTACGCCTGGTCACCGCGAACACCCCCTGGCCCGAGACCGGACGGCCCCGCCGGGCCGCGGTGTCCTCCTTCGGCGTCAGCGGCACCAACGGACACGTCGTCCTGGAACAGGCGGACGAACCCGTCCCGGAACAGGCCGACGAACCCTCCGCCCCCGCCGCCCCCGCCGTCCTCCCCTGGGTGCTCTCCGGGCGCACCGCCGAAGCGCTGCGCGCCCAGGCCGCACGGCTCCGCGACCACCTCGACGCCCACCCCGGACCCGGCCCGGCCGAGGTCGGCCACGCCCTCGCGACGACCCGCGCCGCGCACGAGCACCGGGCGGTCCTGATCGGCGCCCACCCCGAGGAGTTCCGGGTCGGCCTCGACGCCCTGGCGGACGGCCGCACCGTCCCCGGCCTGGTCCTCGGCACTGCCGGAACCGGCGGCGAAGTCGCCCTGGTGTTCCCCGGACAGGGGTCCCAATGGGCCGGCATGGCCGTCGAACTCCTCGACTCCGCCCCCGCCTTCGCCGCCCGCGTCGCGGACTGCGAACGCGCCCTGACCCCCTTCGTCGACTGGTCCCTGGAAGCCGTCCTGCGTGGCGCCCCCGGCACCCCGCCGGCCGACCGCGTCGACGTGGTGCAGCCGGCGCTGTGGGCCGTCATGGTCTCCCTGGCCGAACTGTGGCGCTCCCACGGCATCACCCCCGGCGCCGTCATCGGCCACTCCCAGGGCGAGATCGCCGCCGCCGTGGTGGCGGGAGCGCTGAGCCTGGAGGACGGGGCGAAGGTCGTCGCCCTGCGCAGCCGCGCCATCCGGGCCCTGTCCGGCCGCGGCGGCATGGCCTCGGTGGCCCTGCCCGCCGAGCAGGTCGCCGAACACCTCGCCCCCTGGGACGGCCGGCTCTCCGTCGCCGCCGTCAACGGACCCGCCTCCACCGTGGTCTCCGGCGACACCGACGCGCTCGACGCGTTCCTCGACCGGACGGCGGCCCTGGACATCCGCAGCCGGCGCATCCCCGTCGACTACGCCTCGCACAGCGCCCACGTCGAGGACATCCGCACCGAACTGCTCGCCCTGCTCGGCGGACTGACCCCCCGCCCGTCCGCCGTCCCCTTCTACTCCACTCTCACCGGCGGCCTGCTGGAGGACACCACCGCCCTGGACGCCGACTACTGGTACCGCAACCTCCGCGGGACCGTCCGCTTCGAACAGGCGACCCGTGCCCTGCTCGCCGACGGCTACCAGGTCCTCCTGGAGAGCAGCCCGCACCCCGTCCTCACCGTCGGAATCCTGGAGACCGCCGAGGACGCCGGCGCCGACGCCACCGCCGTGGGCACCCTGCGCCGCGACGACGGCGGCCCGCGCCGGTTCACCGAGTCCCTGGCCGAACTCCACCTGCGCGGCGTCACCCCGGACTGGGACACCGTCTTCGCCGACCGCCGCCCCGGACGGGTGGAACTGCCCACCTACGCCTTCCAGCGCGACCCGTACTGGCTGGAGGACGGCGCCGCGCCCGACGCCGACGTCACGTCCGCCGGACTGACCCCCGCGGGCCATCCGCTGCTGGGCGCCGTCGTGGTCCTCGCCGACAGCGACGGCCTGCTCCTCACCGGCCGCCTGTCGGCCCGCACCCACCCGTGGCTCGCCGACCACGCCGTCGGCGGCCGGGCACTGCTCCCGGGCACCGCCTTCCTGGAACTCGCGCTCCAGGCCGGAGCCCGCGTCGGCTGCCCCCGGGTCGAGGAACTCACCCTGCAGGCCCCCCTGGTGCTGCCCGAACACGGCGGCACCGTGCTGCGCCTCACCGTGGGCGCCCCCGACTCCCGGGGCCACCGCCCGCTCAGCCTGCACTCCCGGCCGGACGCACCCGCCGACGGCGACCTCGACGGCGCCCTCGACGACGAGTGGACCAGGCACGCCGAAGGACTCCTGGCCCAGGACGGCGCGGAAGGCGCCGAGGCCGCCGGGCCGATGCCCTGGCCGCCGTCCGGCGCCGAACCCCTCGCCCTCGACGGGCTGTACGACCGCTTCGCGGCGGGCGGATTCGCCTACGGCCCCGCCTTCCAGGGCCTGCGCGCGGCCTGGCGGCGCGGCGACGAACTGTTCGCGGAAGCCGTCGTGCCCGCCGGTCCCGTCGGGGCCGCACCCGACGCCGCCCGATTCGGCCTGCACCCGGCCCTGCTGGACGCGGCCCTGCACGCCACCGGCGTGCCCGGCACCCCCGGCGCGGACGCCCACCCCGAGGGACGGCTGCCGTTCTCCTGGAACGGCGTGACCCTGCACGCCACCGGCGCCGGGACGATCCGCGTCCGGCTCACCCCGGCCGGACCCGACGCGGTGGCGCTCGCCGTCGCCGACGCGACCGGCGCCCCCGTGGCGACCGTGGACGCGCTGGTCCTGCGGCCCGCGGGCACCGCCGCCCTCGGCGCCGACCCCGCCCCCCGCGGCCGCCACCACCAGGACCTCTACGCGACGGAGTGGGTCACCGCACCCCCGCGCGCCGGCGGCGCACCCGTCCACCGCACCGCGGACCTGGCCACGCTGCTGGCCGCCGTCGACGCCGGAGCCCCGGTGCCCGAAACGGTCCTGCTCGCCTGTGCCGAGTCCGAGCCCGAGTCCGCGGCCGGACCGGCCGCGGCGGTCCGCGCGGCCGTCCACCAGGCCCTGGCCGACGTCCGGACCTGGCTCGCCGACGACCGCTTCGCCGGCTCGCGCCTGGTGTTCGCCACCCGGGGCGCGGTCAGCACGAGGGAGGGGGAGGACGTCCGCAACCCCGCGCACAGCGCGCTCTGGGGCCTGGTCCGCTCGGCCGGCTCCGAACACCCCGGGCGCTTCGCCCTGCTCGACCTCGACGCCGACGACGAGCACGGCACCTCCGAGGGCGTCGCGGCCGCCCTCGCCTCGGGAGAACCGCAGTCCGCGGTCCGTGGCGACGACATCCGCGTCCCCCGACTGGCCCGGGTTCCCTCGGACGGTGCGGCCGGGCCGCTCCCGGCCTTCGACCCCGACGGCACGGTCCTCGTCACCGGCGGCACCGGCCTGCTCGGCTCCCACGTCGCCCGCCGCCTGGTCACCGGGCACGGCGTCCGGCACCTGCTGCTGCTCTCCCGCGGCGGCCCGGCCGCCGCCGGAGCCGAAGAACTGCGGGCCGAACTCGCCGCGCTGGGAGCCGAGACCGCCGTCGTCGCCTGCGACGCCGCCGACCGGACCGCCCTGGCCGCCGTCCTCGCGGACCTGCCGGCCGCGCACCCGCTGACCGCCGTGATCCACACCGCGGGCACCCTCGACGACGGCGTCGTCACCGCACTCACCCCCGAACGGGTGGACGCCGTGCTGCGCCCCAAGGTCGACGCCGCCCTCCACCTGCACGAACTGACCCGCGACCTCGACCTCACGCACTTCGTGCTCTTCTCCTCGGCCGCGGGCACCTTCGGCGGCCCCGGACAGGCCAACTACGCTGCCGCCAACGCCTTCCTCGACGCCCTGGCCGTCCGGCGCCGGGCGGCGGGGCTGGCCGGCCAGTCCCTGGCCTGGACCCTTTGGGAGCAGCCCAGCGCCCTCACCGGACACCTGGGCGAGGACGACGTACGACGCCTCGCCCGGTCCGGGATGCCGCCGCTCTCCACCGAGCGGGGACTCGCACTCTTCGACACCGCCCTCACCGTGGACCGGGCCGCCCTGGTCCCGATGCGCCTCGACGCCGCTGCTCTGCGCTCCGCGGCGGCGGACGGCAACCTGCCGCCGCTGCTGCGCGGCCTGGTGCGCACACCGCCGCGCAAGGCCGCCGCCGCCACTGCGGCGGAGGCCGACGACAACGCCCTGCGCCTGCGCCTCGCGGCCCTCGACGGCACCGGACGGACCCGGCTGCTCGTCGAACTCGTCCGCACCCACGCGGCGGCCGTCCTCGGCCATGCCTCCCCGGACACCCTCGACCCCGGACGAGCGTTCCGTGAACTGGGATTCGACTCACTGGCCTCGGTGCAACTGCGCAACCGCCTGAACGCCGCCACCGGCCTGCGGCTCCCCGCCAGCCTGGTGTTCGACCACCCGACCCCGGCGGCGCTCGCGGGCTTCCTGGGCGCCGGACTCACGGACACGGCCCCGGCCGCCACGCCCGCCGTACCCGCCGGGCCGGCCGGCCGGGACCGGGACACGGACGACGACCTGATCGCGATCGTCGCCGCGGCCTGCCGCCTCCCCGGCGGCGTCCGCTCACCCGAGGACCTGTGGCGGATGCTGGCCGAGGGCCGCGACGGCGTCTCCGGGTTCCCCACCGACCGCGGCTGGGACGTCGAAGCCCTCTACGACCCCGATCCCGACCGCATCGGCACCTCCGTCACCCGCGACGGCGGCTTCCTGTACGACGCCGCCGAGTTCGACGCGGAGTTCTTCGGCATCTCGCCGCGCGAGGCCCTGGCCATGGACCCGCAGCAGCGGCTGCTGCTGGAGACCACCTGGGAACTCTTCGAGCGCGCGGCCATCGACCCGGCCGCCCTGCGCGGCGCCCCCGTCGGCACGTACGTCGGCCTGATGCAGCAGGACTACGCCGCCCGGCTGCTGCCCTACATCCCCGAGGACGTCGAAGGATTCCTCGGCACCGGCAACTCGGGCAGCATCGTCTCCGGACGCCTGGCCTACTTCTTCGGCCTGGAAGGCCCCGCGGTCACCGTCGACACGGCGTGCTCGTCCTCGCTGGTGGCCCTGCACCTCGCGGTACGGGCACTGCGGTCCGGCGAGTGCTCGCTGGCGCTGGCCGGCGGCGTCAACGTGATGTGCAGCCCCGAACTGTTCGTCGAGTTCAGCCGACAGGGCGGACTCGCCCCGGACGGCCGCTGCAAGTCCTTCGCCGCGGCGGCCGACGGGACCGCCTTCGGCGAGGGCGTCGGCATGCTGCTGGTGGAGCGGCTGTCGGACGCGCGGCGCAACGGGCATCCGGTGCTGGCGGTGGTGCGGGGTTCGGCGGTGAATCAGGACGGTGCGAGCAACGGCCTTACGGCGCCGAACGGCCCGTCGCAGCAGCGGGTGATCCGGGCGGCGCTCGCGGACGCGGGGCTGGTGGCCTCGGACGTGGACGTGGTGGAGGCGCACGGTACGGGGACGCGGCTGGGCGACCCGATCGAGGCGCAGGCCCTGCTGGCGACGTACGGGCAGGACCGTCCGGCGGACCGTCCGGTGTGGATCGGATCGCTGAAGTCCAACATCGGACACGCCTCGGCTGCCGCCGGTGTGGCGGGGGTCATCAAGTCGGTGCTGGCGCTGCGGCACGGCGTGATGCCCAGGACGCTGCACGTGGACGGTCCGACGCCCGAGGTGGACTGGTCGGCGGGAGCCGGGCGGTTGCTGACGGAGGCCCGTAGGTGGGACGACACGGGCCGCCCGCGCCGGGCGGGGGTGTCCTCCTTCGGCGTCAGCGGCACCAACGCCCACGTCATCCTCGAACAGGCCCCGGACGACCCGACAGCTTCCACGGACACGCTCGTCGACCAGCCCGGGACACCGGAGACCGCACCCGCCGCCGTCCCCCTGCTCCTCTCGGCGCGCACTCCGGAGGCGCTGCGCGCCCAGGCCGCCGCGCTGTCGGCCCGGATCGGCGACGGTTCGGGCGTCCGCGCCACGGACGTGGCCTTCTCCCTGGCCACGGGCCGCAGCGCGCTGGCACACCGCGCGGTGCTGGTGGGCACGGAGGAGAACCTCGCCGAGCACCTGACCGCGCTGTCGCAGGGTGCTGCGGTGTCCGGCGGCGGGTTGGTTTCCGGTCGGGTGGTGCTGGTGTTCCCGGGTCAGGGTTCGCAGTGGGTGGGGATGGCTGCGGAGCTGTTGGCC
>NZ_JBSHAP010000222.1:0-7989 GCF_053611565.1 Kitasatospora sp. NPDC054795 | reverse complement strand
CGCGCTGTCGGTGTTTGGGGGGGGGGGCGGGGCCCGCGCGGGCGGGGTCGGCGGGGGGGGGGGGGGTGGGGGGGGTGGGGCTGTCCGCCCCCCACCCCCGCCTTCCTCGTGTCAGACTCCGGCCGCCCCGGCCCCGGCCAGCGCCGCGGCGAGGTCGTCGGCCAGCGCCGACACCGTCCCCGCCTCGAAGGCGTGCTCGTTGTACCGCAGCCAGCACCGCAGCGCGCCGTCGGGCTGCTCGGTGACCGCCAGCTCCGGGACGTGCCGGTCACCGCCCGGCAGCGGGTACGGCACCGTGGCGTTGCGGGGCAGCTCCCAGGCCGCGCAGGCCACCCCCGGCAGCTGGGCCGGCGCACTCCAGCTCTCGTACCTCAGCCAGGCCGCGAACGGCACCAGCGGGCTGAACTCCGCGAACGGGTACAGCTGGTGGTCGAGCGCGGCGGTGGCGGCGGACCGGACCCGGTCGAGCAGTTCGGCGAAGCCCGGCGCGCCCGACACGTCCACCCGCACCAGCAGCGACTGCACGAAGCAGCCGACCGCCCGCTCCGCCTCCGGCCTGGTCCGGCCGGGCACCGGCGTCATGAGGACGAGGTCCGGCTGTCCGCTGCGGGCGGCCAGCAGGCCGCTCCAGACCGCCGCCACCGCCAGGAACGGCGTGGCCCCCAGCTCCGCCGCCCTGGCCCGCAGCGCGTCCGCCGCCTCCGGGGGCAGCGTGAACGCGTGGGCGGCGCTCAGCACCACCTCGGTGTGCCGGCGCCCCGGGAAGGGGTCGATCGCGACGGGCGCGTCCGCGAGTGCCGCCGCGAAGTGCGTCCGGGACGCCGGCCAGTGGGTGTTCGACCACTCCACCAGCTCGCGGTACTCCGGGCCGGGCCGGGCGGCCGGCACCCGGCGCCCGTGGCGCAGCGCCGAGTACGCCACCCCCAGCTCGCGCAGGAGCACGCCCAGCGACCAGCCGTCGCTGACGAGGTGGTGGACGGCCAGCAGGACGACGTGGTCCTCCGGCCCGCGGCTCACCACGGCCAGCCTGGTCATCGGCCCCGCCGCGACGTCCGTCGGCCGGTCGCGCACAGCGACCAGCCGCGCCGACACCTCGTCGTCGCTCGCCCCGGGCGCCTCCACCAGCACCACGTCCGCGTGCGGTTCGTCGTCCAGGACAGCCCGCAGCACCCCCGGTTCGGCGCCGGGCACCGGGACGAACCTGGTCCGCAGCGCGGGATGGCGGCGGATCGCCTCGTGCAGGGCGTCGGCCAGGACGTCCGTCCGCAGGGCCTCCGTCACCCGGAACATCACCGCCACCGCGCCGACGTTGCGGCCCGGGGCCTCGGCCATCCAGCGCAGGAAGTTCTCCTGCTGGGAGGTGAGCGGCAGGTCGTGCGGCTGTGCGCGCAGCGAGCGGAGGAAGTCCGACACCTCGGCCGCGGACCGCTCCACCGTCCCGGCCGCCGAGGCTTCGGCCCGCTCCAGCCAGGCCGCCTGGGCGCGGAGCGAGGGGCGCTCGAAGACCAGCGCCGTGCGCGCCGCCACGCCGAACTCGGCGGAGATCGCGGCGGCCAGCTGGACCGCGCGGAACGAGTCCCCGCCGAGGGCGAAGAACTCGTCCTCCACCGCCCGGACCGGCCGTCCCAGCACCGTCCGCCACAGGTCGGCCAGGGCGAGCTCCCGCTCCGTCTCCGGGGCCCTTCCCGTCACCGGGGCGGGCTCCTCGAACGCGGTCCGCAGCTCGTGCTTGACCACCTTGCCGCTCGGGTTGCGGGGCAGGGAGTCCACCACCAGGATGCGCACCGGAAGTTCGGGCCTGGCGAGCCGCTCGCTCAGGAAGAGCCGCAGACTGTCCGGATCGATTCCGCCCGGCCGCGGGACCACGGCGGCGACCGGCACCTGGCCCATCACCGGATGCGGCAGACCGAGCGCGGCCGCGTCGGCGACCTGCGGGTGCTCGTGCAGCACGGCCTCGATCCGCAGCGTCGAGACCTTCAGCGCACCGGACTTGACGATGTCGGTCTCCCGGTCGACCAGGTGGAGGAAACCGTCCCCGTCCAGCCTGCCGAGGTCGCCCATGCGCACCCAGCCGTCCCGGAAGACGGTGTCGGAGGCCGCCCCGGCGTATCCGCGCGGCGGCCCGGGCTGACGCAGCCAGATCTCGCCGGTCCCGCCGGGCGGCACCGGCTCCCCGGCCTCGTCCAGGATCCGCAGGTCGGCCGGGTCGGTCGGGCGGCCCACCGAGCCGGGTCGGCCAGGGTCCACGATCGCGGAGATCTGGGCGGGGGAGGCCTCGGCCGAGGTGTAGGTGTTGACGACGGTCGCCTTCGGCAGCGCGGCGCTCAGCCCGGCGGCGACGGCCGGCGGCAGCGCGGCGGCGGTGGAACCGACCAGCAGGACGCTGCCGAGGTCCCGGCGGCCGGCCGTACCGGAGTTCAGCAGTTCCACCGCCATCGACGGCACCAGGAAGACCGTGCCCGCGCCGAACTCCTCGACCACCCGCCCGAATTCCTCCGCGTCGAAGCGCGGCAGACAGATCGTCGTGGGCTGCGCGGTCAGCGCGTTCACCAGAACCGCCTGGGCGGCGTTGGTGCCGATCGGGAAGGCGTGCACCGCGTGCCGTGAGTGCGCGTACGGGCGGGGTCGGGGGTTGAGGACCAGGCCGGCGGTCAGGCTCGCGTGCGCGGCCCGGACACCCTTCGGGGTGCCGGTGGTGCCGGAGGTCCCGATGATCTGGGCCAGGTCGCCGGGGTCGACCCGGTGCGGGGGCTCGATCCCGGCCGGGGCGTTGAGCGGAGCGCCGTCCGGGGCGCCGTCCGGGGCGCCGTCCGTCGGGTCGAGCGGACCGTCGAGGCCGTCGAGCGCGAAGGTGGGCAGCGTGGTGCGCGGGCCGTTCCCGGCGACCGCCCAGCGCGCCCCGGCCGCCTCGACGAGCCGCTCCACATCGGCCGGGGCCAGGTCCTCGCGGATCACCAGCCCGGCCGCGCCCGCGTAGTGGGCGGCCAGGAACGCCACGGCGTACCCGTCCCACTCCCGGTTGGTGAACAGCAGCGCCACCGTGTCCCCGGGCCGCACGCCCGCCCGGGCCAGCCCGTGCGCGGCCCGCACCGCCCGCTCGCGCCACCGGCCGTAGGTGAGGCTCCCGCCGCCGGGCACGAGCAGCGCGGTGCGTTCGGGATGAAGCGCGGCCCGGTGGTCCAGGAGCGCCGGAAGCGTGAGCGGGACGGGGACGGGCTGGGCGCTGATGACGACTCCCGGGGGGCTTTCGGAGCGCGGCGGACCGATGCCGGAGGAAGATCGGCCGCTGATTGGTCCAGACCGTATCGGAACGGTGAAGGCGGGCGCCAGATCCGTTCACAGTTCGTCACGACCCCTGGCACGCGGGCCTGGAACGCCGCCCCGCCGGGGTCAGGAGGGCGGCCCCGGCCGCTCCGGCCAGTCCGCCGTCAGGCGCCCGCGCTCCTGCCACTGCCGCACCCCCGGCCCGTCCGGGGCACCCCGGCGGCAGAACTCCTCCAGCCGGGCGCACCGGGCGAGCATGGCGGCCCGGCGCCGCGGCCAGGGCGGCACCGGCTGCCCGTACGCGTCGAAGAGGTGGTGCAGGGCGCCCGCCCGGGCCGGGTGGTGCATGCGGACGATCCACTCGCACCAGGCCAGGTCCTCCACCGGCTCGCCGAGATGGGCGAACTCCCAGTCCAGCAGGCCGGTGACGGCGAAGGTCGTCGGGTTCAGCAGCAGGTTGTTGGGCCCGAAGTCCCCGTGCACCAGCACCGACCCCGGGGGCGCCGGACCGTCGCCGGCCACGCCGGGGTCGACGGCCTGGAGCCGTCGCAGCACCCGCCCGCAGGCGGCCAGGACCTGTGCGCCGTGCCCGGCGTCCAGCAGGTCCTGCGCGGGCACTCCGGGCAGGTGGCCGAGTGTGATGGCGCCCGGCTCGGTGCCGAGGACCGGGGGAACCGGCAGCAGCCCGTGCAGCAGGGTCAGCAGCCGGTGCTCGCGCCGGCGCCGCTCCTCGGCGTCCGGCCCTTCGTAGCGTTTCACCACGACGGTGCCGTCGCCCTCGGTGCGGTTGGTCCAGCCGTGCGGGAGGGGCCGAAGCCCGGACGGGCCCTCGCTCACCCCCGCCACTCCTCGGCCAGCAGTCCGAGCACCATCTGGTCCACGAACTCCCCGTACGCCCAGGCGGCTTGGCGCAGCCGCCCCTCGACGGTGAAGCCGACGCCGGTGGCCGCCCGGAGCATCGGGGCGTTGTCCGCCAGCGTCTCCAGCTGCAGGCGGCGCAGGCCGAGCACCGGGAAGGCGTAGTCGCAGAGCACCCGCAGGACGTCCGGCGACAGCCCGCGGCCCCGGTGGCCCGGCAGCAGGGCGAGGCCCACGTGGGCGCTGCGGTTGTGGGCGTCGATGCCCCACAGCAGCGCCTCGCCGGCCAGTTCCCCGGAGGCCGTCTCGACCACGGAGAAGCACGCCGCCTCGTCGGACGGCCCGGCGACCACGTACGGGGAGTCCGCCGAGCCCGGGGGGATGGGCCGCCAGGGGCGGGAGTCGGCCCGCGAGCGGGTCGCCACGTCGTCGTACAGCTCGGCCAGGAGCACCGGGAGGTCGGCGTCGTGACGGGCCCGGAGGGTGATGCGAGTGCCTTGTAACATGTCACATGTTTACCACTGGTGGGGCTGCCGTGACCAACGGGTTTTCCGGCGCCGATCGGCTTTCCGGGGCCGACGACTTCTCCGGGGTCGCGGCGCCGGGCCGCCGGCCGGTCGGTCGGTCCGACTTCCCGTGCAGCGGAAGCCCCTTGTGCTGATCGCGGTTCTCCGCGTCCGTCGCCTCAGGTCGTCGGGCCGAGGCCCTCCGGGAGGGTGGCCACCGGGAGGGCGACGACCTCCTCCGGCGTCTCGGTGCGCGCGCGACCGGCTCGCCGTGGTTCCGTTCCCCGTACAGCCCCTCGTCGTACGGGCGGAGGACGTAACCGACCTGCGCCTTCCCCGACTCCTCGATGCCGGTGGAGAACCACAGGTCGCCCGTCCGGGAGCGGTCAACGCCTGTGGCCTGGGCGCGTGTGCGCCTCGCCCATCACGCCGTTCGCGTGAACCGGGTGGCGCAGTGGTGGCAGTGGGCGACATCGACCGGCCCACCGGAGCGGGCCCGTGCCACGGCCCGCGCGCACGACGCGGCGGACAGCACGCCGAGGGCGAGCAGCACCACGCCTGCAGCGTGCCCACCGAGCAGCGGTTTCGCGGCCAGGACGAGGAGCACCACCGCCGCCAGGAACCGCACGACACCCCGGCCCCGGAGCACGGGCCGGTACCGCTCGCGGAACACGGTGATCTCTGTCGTCTCCTCGCACCGAGGGCAGCCCGCCCCGTCGGCCCCGCCAACCTGCGTCGTTTCCAACAACAGCTCATCCGTCACACGGCAACCCTACGGCTTGCGTCCAGGCCGGCTCGACCCCGTCGCTCAAGTCGGGCCGTCGAACCGGATGTCACCTGCCGGGGCCGGGCGACTGCCCTCGGCGGAGCTCGCCCCCGGCTGAGGCGGCCGGGCGGACCTGTGCTGTGATGGGGGCCTGATCAGCCAAGGAGGACGTCGTGACCGTCGAGTCGCACAAGGACTGCGGTCCGGTGTACACCCTCAGCCCGGACGAGCCGATGTTCGTGTCGAAGCGAGTGCATCGCGGGCAGCCCGTCGTGAGTGTCTACCTCGACGAGGACGGTGACTGGCAGGCGTTCTCGGGGACCGAGCCGCGCTGGTGGAAGGGCGGCCCCAGGCTGGTCCATGCCGCGCACCTGCTGGAGAGCGACCCCTCGATGGCCGCCCTGCCGGCGCTTCCGCTCAATCACTGGGCGACGCGTGAGGATGCCTCGTCGACGGCGTGGCAGGTCTTCCGGGGCTGACCGGGCCCGCGGCGGCCCCGGAGCTGTTGCCCGGCCCGCGCCGGCGCGCCGACGGCCTGTGAGCGGACATCTGATCTCCCTGTCCGGTGTGACAAGTCGTATCTCGTTTCGGGCTCGTCAACGTAGAGTGGGCGGGTGTCAGCTGATCTTGGAGACCGACCGAAGCCCAAGCCGTTCGATGAGTGGCGGGACATCTATGACGTCCTTGAACAGGTGCGGCAGCGGCCCGGCATGTTCGTGCGCAACGGCTCGCTGGACGACTTGGGCCTGCTCTTCTCGGGGTACGGCCTTGCCCTGCGGATTCACGGGGTCGACGAGCGGTTCGATTTCGATCCTGTCGGCCCGTTTCAGCAGTGGCTGTGCTGGACGCGCGGTTGGCCGATGAGTCTCAGCTGGTACCAGTTCATCGAGCGGAACGCTGGTGTGGTTCCGCCGCTGGAGGCGTTCTTTCAGCTGCTCGACGAGTGGCGGGCGAGCGTGGCCGCCGAGAACTCGGCAGCAGCGGAAACGGCTTCCTGACAGGCCGTTGAACGGACACGGTCGGGGAAAGACGGTACCCGCGCCCGCGCGGTGGGCGACAGTGGATGCATGACCGCGAACCACGCCACCGTCCTCATCATCGGTGCCGGCCTCTCCGGCATCGGCGTCGCCTGCCGCCTGCGCCGGGAGCTTCCGGACCGGGACTTCGCGATCCTGGAGCGCCGCGACGGCATCGGCGGCACCTGGGACCTCTTCCGCTACCCCGGCGTCCGCTCGGACTCGGACATGTTCTCCTTCGGGTACGAGTTCCGCCCGTGGGACGGGCTCCAGGTGCTCGCCGACGGCGCGTCGATCCGCGCCTACGTCGCGGCCACCGCCAGGGAGTACGGCGTCGACGAGTCGATCCACTACGGGCTCCGGGTCCTGGCCGCGGACTGGTCGGGCGAGCGGCAGCAGTGGACCGTGACCGCGCTGCACGAGGCGACCGGCGAGCGGCAGACCTGGACCTGCTCGTTCCTCGTCACCTGCACCGGCTACTACGACTACGACCGGGGCCACCTGCCCGAGTTCCCCGGCATCGAGCAGTTCGAGGGCGTGCGGATCCACCCGCAGCACTGGCCCCGGGACTTCGACCACGCGGGGAAGAAGGTCGTCGTCATCGGCAGCGGCGCCACGGCCGTGACCCTCGTTCCGGCGATGGCGGGCACGGCGGAGCACGTGACGATGCTGCAGCGCTCCCCGTCGTACGTCTTCTCGCTGCCGTCGATCGACAGGATCACCGCGTGGCAGCGGAAGATCCTGGCGGCGCCCCTGGTCCACCGGATGACCCGCAGGCGCAACATCAGGCTGCAGCGCCTCCTCTTCAACGCCTCCCGGCGCTTCCCCCGGGCCGTGCGCGGGCTGCTGCTGGCGGGCGTGCGCCGCGGGGTCGGCAAGGGCTTCGACATGGCCCACTTCAGCCCGAGGTACGACCCGTGGGACGAGCGGCTGTGCGCGGTACCGGACGGCGACCTCTTCACGGTGCTCCGCGAGGGCAGGGCCTCCGTGGTCACGGACACCATCGAGACCTTCACCGCCACGGGCATCAGGCTCGCGTCCGGCCGGGAGCTGGCGGCGGACGTCGTCGTCACGGCCACCGGCCTGAACCTGCAGGCCCTCGGCGGCGCGTCGATCAGTGTCGACGGCGAGGTGCGCGGCCTGCACGACGTCTGCACGTACAAGAGCGTCATGCTGGAGGGCGTCCCCAACCTGGCGTGGGTCTTCGGCTACACCAACGCCTCGTGGACCCTGAAGGTCGACGTCGCCGCGGCCTACCTGGTGCGGCTGCTCAAGCACATGGACGCCACCGGCCGGACCGTCGCCGTGCCCGTCGACCGTGCGGCCAACGCGACCGGGGGCGGCGTCGTCGACGAGCTCTCGTCGGGCTACGTCCGGCGCGCGAAGGACGCGATGCCGCGCCAGGGGCGGGACTTCCCGTGGCGGATGGTCATGGACTACCGGCACGACCGGAAGGTCCTGCTGTCCGACCCGATCGAGGACGGCGTCCTCCGGTTCACCGGCGCCCCGGACGGCAGTTGATCCGCCACCGGGTTCCCAGGAGTCCCGGACGGGTGGGCCCCGGTGGACGGCGTACCGT
>NZ_JBSHAP010000221.1:0-8186 GCF_053611565.1 Kitasatospora sp. NPDC054795 | reverse complement strand
TCCTTGTGCTGGGGCCGCGGGGGCTGTAACGTCCCCGCCCCTGAACCAGCTCGCCGCCGGGGGCACCGGCGCAGACCCGGTGGCCCCCGGGCGGCGGGTCAGGTCCGGTCCTCCGCCGACGGGGCGCCCCCGTCGGCGCCGGGGAAGCGCGTTCCCGGGGTGACCGGGATCCCGCGGGACATGGCCTCGAAGTCCAGGATCGGGTGGGTCAGGATCTCCTCGACCTCGTCGGTCAGGAGGTTGCCCAGGATGAACTCCTCCTCCGCGCCCGACCCGAAGGTGACGACCTGCCCGCTCGACTGGATCATCCAGTTCAGCAGCTCCCGCTCGCTGCTCTCCGCGAGGTGGACCTCCCGGCCGGGGTGGTCGCGCCGGATCCCGTCCACGACCGCGCGGACGTCCTCGACCGCCACCCCGAGCCTGCGGACCGTGGCCGGCGACGCCCGCCGGCCCCACCACTGGAAGATCACCCATTGGGCGACCGAAGGGTGGGACATGATCTCGTCGGCGAGCTGCGGCAGTTGGTGGAGGTTCTCGGCACTCGCCACGGTGTGCACCCGCACCCGGTCGAAGCCCTCGGCGTCGCACAGGGCGAGGGATTCCAGCAGCGCCCGGAGGAGGTCGGCGTCCGGGCTGCGGCGGAACGCCCGCTGCACGTCCGCGGTGACGGCGTCCAGCGGCAGCCGCAGCGAGGACAGGCCGCGGAGGCGGTCGAGCTTCTCGGCGGTGAGCGTGTAGCCGGTGGTGTCGAGGCCGACCTTGAGGCCGGCGGCGATCGCGTGGTCGACCACGTCGAAGATCGGCGGCCACAGCAGCGGGTCGCCGCCCGCCAGCACCAGGTCGGTGGTCCCGTGCGCGGCCAGCTTCGCGATGATCCGGTCCGCCTGGGCCAGGTCGATCTGCTCCGCGGCGAACGGGTTGTAGCAGCCCTGGCAGGACATCGGACAGCGGTTGTTGATCGACCAGTTGACCCGCCGGACGCCACGCCCGGTGCGCGGCAGGTCGGCCCGGCTCCGGATCCCGGCCACCAGGTGGGCCAGCCGCCGGCTCTGCGGGAGGACGGCTCCGGCGAGCAGGTCCTCGGCCCGTTCGACGGCGGCCGCGGTGGCGTTGTTCTGGAGCAGCAGGAACGCCAGGCGCCAGCGCATGGTCTCGTCCGCCGGGTCCCGGCCCAGGGCCAGTTCGACCCGCTCGGTCAGGGCGCCGAGGTAGCCCGGGTTGAAGTTGGCCGGCTCCAGGCGCCGTTGGAAGTCGTCGGCTATCGACCCGCGTTCCAAGGACCTGTCGTAGCCGGCCCGCAAGGGGTGCGGGGGCAGGATCTCCACGTGCTGCCGGGTGGACATGGGGTGCTCTCCGGTGGTGGTCAGTTCGGGGCGGACGGCAGCAGGACGACCATCGAGTCGGCGGACGACAGGCCCATGCTCTCGACGAAGACCGCGTCGCGGACGAGCTGCGCGACGGCGGGGTGGGTGGGGGTGGCGAGGTAGCGCGCGGTGGATTCGAGCGGGGTGATGCCGCGCTCGGCGATCAGGGCGCGCAGGGCGTGCGGGAGGTCGTCGAGGCCGTCGCGCACCTCCTTGAGATCGAACCGGTCGGCCAGCCGCGTCGCGGCCCTGCGGGCCTTGGCGAGGTTGGTCGTCGGGTCCAGGGCCGTCGCCTTCGCCAGGTAGTAGGGGACGGGCTGCATCATCCAGGCCAGTGCCCCGTGCGGGTCGCCGTCGTCGCGGCCCGGCAGGTCGAAGCCCTCCGGGCCGAGTGCGAGGCCGTCGCAGAACCACTCGGGCCTCATGCTGATCCGGTAGTGGGCGTGGCCGGCCAGCCGGAACGACGGGAGCCTGGCGATGACGGACGTCGTCTCGATCCGGAAGGTGTCGGAGATCCGCCGCATCCTCCGTCCCACCAGGTCGCGGACTTCCGGCAGGTCCGCGTCCTCGGCCACGACGTGGACCAGGTCGAGGTTGGAGACGACGTCTCCGCTCGGCCCGGTGCGGTGGTCGCCGCGGGCGAGGGAACCGGTCGCCGCCACCGACATGTCGGTGACGTCGGCGAACTCGCGGGCCAACTCCCGGAACAGCAGGGGGACGTCTTCGGGTCTCACGTGGCTCCTCGGGTGTCGGCGGCGGCGGCGAAGGAGCGATCCTTCACCCTCTCTTCCAAGTCCTTTTACATCATGGAGAGTTCGTATTCAGTCGCGCAGCCTAACAGCGACCCGCCACAAATGGTCGAGTTCGCATCAATTACCTCATGCGTTATGGATGACAAACCGACAGAAGCAGTCCTGTTCCGTCACATTGGAGGACGTTCGGCGCCCGTGGACCGGGTGGGGATCCCGTCCCCGGCTTATCGGAGCGACAGGCGCAGCACCTCGGCCACCCGGGCCTTGACCACCTCGCCGTGGGCGAGCGGGACGGGGCGGCCGCCGCGCTCCGCGCAGACCCCGAGGTCCGCCAGCAGGTACAGGGCCCGCAGGGTGCGGACGGTGTTGGAGGCCCAGACCGGCATCGGCCCGTACTCGTACGGGGCGAGGGCCTCGGCGATCGGTGCCAGCCAGGCGCTCGACCGCTCCGGCGTCAGGTCGGGGCGGGTGAGGACGAGGGCCACGGCCTTGGCGAGCCGGTCGTCCTCCCGCTCCGCGAACAGGTACTCCGTCGGGGCGAGCAGGCGCTCGGCGGCGAGCACGAGCAGCGGTCCGGGGTCGACCTCGGGCCGCAGACCGAAGGCCCCCAGCAGGTCCGCGCCGTGCGCCACCGCGTGCAGCCAGCCGAGCGTGTCGTCACGGCCCCGCAGGTCGGCCTCCGCGCGGTACCAGGCGGCGAACGCGTCGAGCCACCCGGGCCTGGTGCCGCCCTGGTTCACGATCATCCTCAGGACGAGCGGGGCGAAGGTCCGCGCCTCGATCCGCGGGTCGGTGAAGCGCTCCGCCATCAGGTCACCGAGCGCCAGACACCGCTGGCGGTCGATCACCCCGCTCCGTATCCAGGCGTCCAGCACCGCGTACGGGTAACCGTCCCTGATCTCGGGGTCCGGGCTCCCCAGAGCCTCCGCCAGCTCCGCGGTCAACTCGTCCAGCCCGCGCCCCGGGGGGAGTGCACAGTCGTTCTCATGGATATCGCGCCAGTTCGTCACGGGGCGGGACCCTATCAACGGCGGACACGGCCTCCCACCTGGTTTTTCCGCGCGGGAAGTCGGCCGGGCCGACTTCCCGCGCAACCGCCGTCCGCCGCCCGCCGCCCGCCGCCCGCCGTCAGCGGCCGACCTCGCGCAGGCGGAAGTCCTCGACCGTCTCCCGCCGGATCAGCAGCCGCGCCCGGCCGTCCTTCACCGCCACCACGGCCGGACGGCCGACCAGGTTGTAGCCGGACGCCATCGACAGCTGGTACGCACCGGCCGCCGGCATCGCCAGCAGGTCGCCCGGGCGCAGGTCGGCGGGCAGCGGCGCGTCCCGCACCAGCACGTCCCCGGCCTCGCAGTGCCGGCCCACCACGTCCACCCTCGCCTCCCCCGCCTCCGAACGGCGGCCGACCAGCCGCACCGCGTACGGCGATCCGTACAGCGCCGGGCGCGGGTTGTCGCTCATGCCGCCGTCCACCGCGACGAAGCAGCGGCCGTCGGCCGAGTGCTTGACGGACAGCACCCGGTACACGGCCACCGCGGCCGGACCGGCCACGGCGCGACCGGGTTCGACGATCAGCCGGGGCACCTCCAGCCCGGCCTCCGCGCAGCGCACCGCCAGCCGGTCGGTCACCCGCACCGCGAACTCGGCGAGGTCCAGCACCTCGTCCCCCGCCAGGTAGCGGATGCCGTGGCCGCCGCCGAGGTCCAGCTCCGGCAGCTCCACGCCGTGCCGCTCCCGCACCTCGGCGAGCAGCCGCACCAGCGCGTCCACCGCGAGCAGGTACGGCTCGACCGAGGTGATCTGCGAGCCCAGGTGGCAGTGCAGTCCCGCCAGTTCGAGACCCGGCTGGTCGAGCACCCGGGCGACGGCGTCCGCCGCGTCACCGCCCTCGATCGGGAAACCGAACTTCTGCCCGCCGACCCCGGTGCGCACCGCCGGGTGGTGCCCGGCGGCGATCCCGGGAACCACCCGGACCAGCACCTTCTGCGGTGTGTCGGCCGCCACCAGCGCGGCCAGCCGGGCGATCTCCGCCGGGCCGTCGATCACGATCCGCCCGACCCGCAGCCGCCGCGCCAGCCGCAGCTCCTCCGGGGACTTGGCGTTGCCGTGCAGCAGGATCCGCTGCGCCGGGAAGCCGGCCGAGACGGCCAGCCAGAGCTCGCCCGACGAGCAGACGTCCAGCCCCAGCCCCTCCTGCTCCACCCAGTCGGCCATCGCACTGCACAGGAAGGCCTTGGCCGCGTACAGCACCTCGGCGTGCGGCAGCGCCCGCCGGTAGGCCCGGGCCCGGCCCCGGACCTCGGCCTCGTCCAGCACGTACAGCGGGGTGCCGAACCGCTCGGCGGCCTCCGCCAGTCCCACGCCGCCGACCAGCACCTCGCCTCCCCGGCCGGGCCGCGCCGAGGACGGCCAGGGGCCGCCGAGCGCGTCGGCGGAGGTGGCGACGGAGGCAGGGGCGGGGGCGGTGACGGGCCGGGCGACGAGCTGGGTCATGGCGGCTACTCCTGTGGGCGGGCGCGTGGGCGGCGGGGTGCTCCGGCGGGTGTCGGTCCGGGTGTCAGTCCTCGTAGTGCATCGCGAACCGACAGTGCGCCGGACGGGTGCGTTCCCGGTCGGCCGCCGGGGCCGGTTCCGGCGGCTCGGGGCTGTCCCGGCGCCAGGCGACGGGCACCGGGCGGACCATCCGCTCCAGCGGCTCGTCGACGTCGATGACGGCGGTGACAGTGGTCATGGCAGGTCCCTTCCAGCGGCGGCCCGTACGGCCGGACACCTCCAGTGGAGACCCTCCGCACACCGACCGCACCCGTCCTTGACGCATGACGTACGTCCCGGGCCCGGTCCTTGACGCCCTCCTGACAGTGGCCCTGCGGCGGCCCGTCCGCGGTGTCAGGAGTCTGTCAAGGACGGCCGCCACGCCGCCAAGGCCTCGTCAAGGCGGGCATGTCCCCCGGTGCTCCGGTGGTGGGCTGTCCGCCGTCCCCGCAGCCCCACCGAACCGCCGCCCCACCCGACCGGGCGGCCCGGAAGGTCCCCGAGACGATGCGCCGTTCGGCCCTCACCACCCCGGACACCACCGACCAGCAGAACCTGTTCCGGCGCCCGGACCGTGCGCCGGAGCCGCCGCCCGGCCACCGGCCCACCTCGCCGGGAGTCCGCCGCCGGCTGATCACCCGCCGCCAGCTGGCCGAGGCACTGCCCGCCGCCGTCCGCAAGCTCCACCCGCGCACCATGACGCGCAACCCGGTGATGCTGGTGGTCGAGTGCGGCTCCGCGCTCACCACCGTCAGCGCCGTCCTCCACCCGAGCGTCTTCGCCTGGGTGATCTCCTTCTGGCTCTGGCTGACCGTGCTGTTCGCCAACCTGGCCGAGGCCGTCGCGGAGAGCCGCGGCAAGGCGCAGGCCGAATCGCTGCGCCGCGCCCGGTCCACCACCACGGCGCGACGGCTTCTGCACTGGCGGGTCGGCACCCGCGACCTGCGCCACGAGGTCGTTCCCGCCGAGCAGTTGCTGCTGCACGACATCGTCCTCGTGCCGGCCGGCGAGGTGATCCCGCGGGACGGCGAGGTGGTCGAAGGCGTCGCCGCCGTCGACGAGTCCGCGATCACCGGGGAGTCCGCGCCGGTGGTCCGGGAGTCCGGCGGCGACCGCACCGGCGTCACCGGCGGGACGAAGGTCCTCTCCGACCACCTGGTCGTCCGGGTCACCTCGCGGCCCGGGCAGAGCTTCGTGGACCGGATGATCGCCCTGGTCGAGGGCGCCGACCGGCAGAAGACGCCGAACGAGGTCGCGCTCAACATCCTGCTGGCCTCGCTGACCATCGTCTTCCTGCTCTCCGTCGTGTCACTCCAGCCGATGGCCATCTACGCCCACGCGCCGCAAACCACCATCGTGCTGGTCGCGTTGATGGTCGCCCTCATCCCGACCACCATCGGCGCGCTGCTCTCCGCGATCGGCATCGCCGGCATGGACCGGCTGGTGCAGCGCAACGTGGTCGCGCTCTCCGGCCGGGCGGTGGAGGCCGCCGGGGACGTGGACGTGCTGCTGCTCGACAAGACCGGCACCATCACCCACGGCAACCGCCGGGCCGTCGCCCTGCACCCGCTGCCCGGCGCGACCACCGAACAGCTCGCCGAGGCCGCCCAGTTGGCCTCCGTCGCGGACGGAACGCCGGAGGGGCGGTCACTGGTCGAACTGACGAACCGTCAGTACTGGGTGCCGCCGCGCTCCCCCGGCGAACTCGGCGAACAGCGGCCCGTACCGTTCACCGCGCACAGCCGGATGAGCGGCGTGGACCTCACCTGGCCGGACGGCACCACCTGCCTGATCCGCAAGGGCGCCGCGAGCGCCGTCGCCCGCTGGGTGGTGGACTCCGGTGGACGGCTGCCGATGGAGGCCGGGCCGCTGGTGGACCGGATCGCCGGGTCCGGCGGCACCCCGCTGCTGGTCGCCGTCCACGACCGGCACGGCGCACGGGCACTGGGCGTCGTCGAGCTCAAGGACGTGGTGAAGGAGGGCATCGCCGAACGCTTCGCCGAGCTGCGGCGGATGGGAATCCGTACGGTCATGGTCACCGGGGACAACCCGCTGACCGCGCGTGCCATCGCCGACGAGGCCGGGGTGGACGACTTCCTCGCCGAGGCCACCCCGGAGGACAAGCTCGCCCACCTGCGGCGCGAGCAGGCCGCCGGGAACATGGTCGCGATGACCGGCGACGGCACCAACGACGCCCCCGCGCTCGCCCAGGCCGACGTCGGCGTCGCGATGAACTCCGGCACCCCGGCCGCCAAGGAGGCCGGCAACATGGTCGACCTCGACTCCAATCCGGCGAAGCTGATCGACATCATCCGGGTGGGCAAGCAACTCCTCATCACCCGAGGCGCGTTGACAACCTTCTCGATCACCAACGACGTGGCCAAGTTCTTCGCGATCATCCCCGCGATGTTCGCGAACGCCTACCCCGGGCTGCACCACCTCAACATCATGGAACTGCACAGCCCCACCTCGGCGATCGCCTCCGCGATCATCTTCAACGCGCTGATCATCGTCGCCCTGATCCCGCTCGCCCTGCGCGGCGTGCGCTACCAGCCGGCCTCCGCGACCGACCTGCTCCGGCGCAACCTGCGGGTGTACGGACTGGGCGGGCTGGTGCTGCCGTTCCTCGGCATCAAGGCGATCGACCTGCTGATCCAGTTCGTCCCGGGACTGGGCTGAGACACCGGCCGGGAGAGATCGGCCGGGAGACACCGGCCGGAGACACCGGCCGGAGACACCGCCGCACCGCCGCACCGCCACCGACGGGCCCTGTCAGAAGGCCGTCAAGATGTGTGCGACCTGCGTCATGGTGGTGTCAGCGGCGGTACGGAGGAGTCCGTTCCGGGGTTCACTTGAGTCATCCGAAGCAAGGAGTGCCGAACCGGCGGAGCCCGATGGAGAGAGCCGCCGGAGAGACGGAGGCGAACGGCCATGACCGGGACCACCCGAGTGATCGTCGGCCTGAGCGGGTCACTGAGCAGTCTGGCCGCCCTCTACCACGCCGTCGGCGAAGCAGCCCGACACGAAGCGACGCTGGTGCCCGTCGCCGCCTGGACCGCGATCGAGCGGGACGGCCGGCGCCCGCCCTCCGAACTGGAGCACGCCGCCCGCCGGCGCCTCGACATCGCCTTCGAACAGGCCTACGGCGGCTACCCGTCCGGCCTGGTCATCCACCCGCTGGTGGTCAACGCCGAACCCGGGCCCGCCCTGATCGGCGCCGTCACCGGCCCGGAGGACCTGCTCGTCCTCGGCGCCGCCACCCGCCGCCGCCTGGACCGCCTGCGGCACGGCTCCGTCGCCCGCCACTGCCGCCACCGGGCCGGCTGCCGGGTGATCGAGGTCTCGCCCTCCGCCCTGCTCACCCGCCTCGAACTGCCCGCCCGCACCGGCGCCCCGCTCCCCCTGCTGGCCCGCTGACGACGCGCCTCCCCGCGCCCGAACGCCCAGCCGTCCAGCCGTCCAGCCGTCCAGCCGTCCAGCCGCCCCACTTGCAAGCGCCCCGCCCCAGCGCCCACCCGCGCGCCCCGGCCACCACGCC
>NZ_JBSHAP010000220.1:0-8366 GCF_053611565.1 Kitasatospora sp. NPDC054795 | reverse complement strand
GCCGTTCGGGGTCGAGCCGGGACCGGGCTACTGCCCGGCTGCCGCGCCCTGCTGGCCGCCGCCGGTGCTGCTCGGCGTCGGCCTGCCGCCACCGCCCGGCTTTCCGCCGCCGCCCGGCGACGAGCTGTCCGTCGGTCCCGGGGGCTGCGTCTGGCAGCCGACAAACGGCAGACAGCTGTTGCCCGGGTGCGGGTTCCTGGTGCTCGACGGGCTGGGCTGGTCCCCGGGGCAGTCCACACCGGGCACGCAGGTCTGGGTGGGCTGCGGCTGCACCGGCGGCTGCGGCGCCTGCGACTGGGGCTGCGCCGGGGCCGTCGGGGTGTCCGCCGTGGTCGGGGTGGCCGCCGCGGAGGCCGTGGACGGCGCACCGGAGGAGTCGACCTCGGTGCCGACCGGCTGCGGGGTCGGGAAGTCCATCTTCTTCTCGTTGGCCAGCGCGGCCTTCATGTACCGGGTGAAGACGTCGGTCGGGATGTCACCACCGTGGATGGACTCCTTGCCGCCGGTCCCGTTGAGCGACTGCCGCTCGTGCTTGGTCGGGTCCTCGCGCCACATCGCGACGCTGGTCACCAGCTGCGGGGTGTAGCCGACCCACCAGGCCGACTTGTTCTGGTCGGTGGTACCGGTCTTGCCGGCCACCGGGCGGCCCAGGTCCTTCGTCTTCTTCCCGGTACCGTTCACGGCCACGTTCACCAGCACGTCGGTGACGTTGTCGGCGACGGCCGGCTCCAGCGCGACCTTGGGCTCCTTCTTGCCGAAGCCCGGGCGCTCCACGCCGCTCACCTCGACCTTGGTGACCGAGTACGGCTCGGCCTCCTTGCCGCTGGCCGCCAGGGTGCCGTAGGCGGTGGCCATCCGGATCGGGCTGATGGTGGAGGTGCCGAGCGGGAAGGTCGCCGTCTTCGGGTCGGCGAGGCTCTCCTTCTTGACGCCCATCTGCACCGCGATGTCGGCCACGTTCTGGCCGCCGACGTCCTGGTTGAGCTGGACGAAGGGCACGTTGTACGAGTACTGCATGGCCTGCCGCAGCGAGACGTAGCCGCGCTTGCCGGAGTCCTCGTTCTTCTGCCGGTACGGCTTGCCGTCGTCGCCGATCACCAGCGAGCCGTCCGGCTTGCGGATCTCGGACATGTCGTCGGCCAGGTAGCGGCTGTCGGCGTTGATCCGCTTCGGCTTGCCCTTGTCGTCCTTCGCGGTCTGCACACCGGTCTGCATCGCGGTGGCCAGCACGAAGGGCTTGAAGGTCGAGCCGACCTGGACGCCGGTGGCGTCGGCGTTGTTGTCGAAGTGGCCGTTCTCCACGCCGTCGCCGCCGTAGAGGGCGACGATCGCGCCGTCGCCGGGGCGGATGCTGGCGGAGCCGAACTGGATGTTGGTGTCGTTGTCCGGCCGCTTCTGCGGGTTGAGGTTCTCCGACTTGACGGCGTCGACGGCGCTCTTCAGCGCGTCGACCTTGTCCTTCTCGAAGGTGGTGTAGATCTTCAGGCCGCCCCGGTCGATCATCTGCGGGGTGATCGACTTGTCGGTGGCCATCACGTACTTGTTGGCGGTGTCGACCAGGTAGCTGATCTCACCGTTCATGTTGGAGCTGGGCTTCTGCGGGATCGGGTCCGGGAACACGTTGCACTTGGCGCGCTCGTCCGGGGTGATGGCCTTGGTGTCCACCATCTGGTCCAGGATCCAGCTCCACCGGCCCTGGGCCCGTTCCTTGTTGTCCGGGTTGGTGGGGTCGTAGTACGCCGCACCCTTGAGCAGACCGGCCAGCATGGCGCTCTGGCAGACGTTGAGGTCCTTGGCGTCCACCCCGTAGTACGCCTGGGCGGCCGCCTGGGCGCCGTTCGCGCCGCGGCCGAACCAGCTGGTGTTCAGGTAGCCGGTGAGGATCTCGGGCTTCTTCTTCTCCTGATTGATCTTCAGCGTGATGAAGAACTCCTTCACCTTGCGGCTGAGGGTCTGCTCCTGGCTCAGGTAGGCGTTCTTCACGTACTGCTGGGTGATCGTCGAGGCGCCCTGGGTCTCACCTCCCTTCGCCATGTTCCAGACGGCGCGGAGCATGCCCTTGGGGTCGATGCCGCTGTCGGTCTGGAAGCTCTTGTTCTCCGCGGCGATGACGGCGTTCTGGAGGTTGGGGCTGATGTCCTTGAGCTCGACGATCTGACGGTTGGTCTGGCCCTTGCGGGTCATCTCCGTGCTGTCGGCCCAGTAGTAGATCGTGTTCTGGTTCTGCACCAGATCGTTCAGCTCCGGGACCTTGGTGCTCTGGTACAGGTAGAACACCAGGCCGACGAAGCAGCCGAAGACCAGCAGGAAGCCGCTCAGCCACTGCTTCCAGGACGGCAGCCAGCGCCGGATGCCGCTCTTGCCGAACCGCGGGTAGTCGATGAAGCGCTTCTTGCCGGGGCCCGCGGCCACGGCGGCGGAGGCCGCGGCGTCACCGCGCCGGCCGCCGCCCTTGCCCTTCTTCTGGGCAGCCTTGCGCATCTCCGCACGGGTCATCCGGGGCTGTTGTGCGGTCTCCCTCACCCCCGAGGGGCGGCGTCGGCCGACGCCGTCCGAGCTCAGCTCGTCGGGCTCCGACCCACCTCCCCGACGGCCGCCGCCTCCCGGGGGCTGCTGCCCGTCACCGCCCGGGTTGGGCGTCCTTCGCCGTCGCTCGCTCATCTTCCAGCCACTCCTCGCCAGGCGTTTCCAGCCTGAAGGCAGGGTTCACGTCCGATGCCCGCAAACCGCCCTGATCCCGGAGGTGGTCCTCGTGC
This sequence comes from Kitasatospora sp. NPDC054795, assembly GCF_053611565.1. Lineage (NCBI taxonomy): Bacteria > Bacillati > Actinomycetota > Actinomycetes > Kitasatosporales > Streptomycetaceae > Kitasatospora > Kitasatospora sp. NPDC054795. The sequence continues at coordinate 5,610 of NZ_JBSHAP010000220.1, read as the reverse complement.
ACACGCGACAGCGTACGCAGCACGGATATACAACTAATCGGACATCAGTTGCCAATGCCCGCAAAACGGCAACAGATCATTACAAGCCCGTTGCCAACCGCACCTGCGCGTCGGCTTGTGATCACATTCACGCGTGCCCCCCTTGCTCGTTCCGAGGGCCGGGTTTACTGTTCTCGATATATCGAGCCGATACATCGAAGCGGAATACCGCCGGATGCGGCGGCCGGACGGACACCGAGAGGGAGGAGGACGAAGGCAATGGGCAGACGCTCAGGAGTGCTGGAGTTCGCCGTCCTCGGACTGCTCCACGACGCCCCGATGCACGGCTACGAGCTGCGCAAACGGCTGAACATCCTGCTCGGCACGTTCCGGGCGCTCTCCTACGGAACGCTCTACCCCTGCCTGAAGAGCCTGGTCGCCCAGGGCTTCCTGGTCGAGGACAACCCGGACGTCGAGTACGTCCCGGCCACCGCGCTCAACGGCAAGCGGTCCAAGATCGTCTACCGGCTCTCCGCCGAGGGGAAGCAGCGCTTCGAGGAACTGCTCGCCGACTCCGGCCCGGACGCCTGGGAGGACGAGCACTTCGGCGTGCACTTCGCCTTCTTCGGCCAGACCGACCGGGCCGTGCGGATGCGCGTCCTGGAGGGGCGCCGCAGCCGGCTGGAGGAGCGGCTGGAGCGGATGCGCAACTCGCTGGCCCGCGCCCGCGAGCGGTTCGACGACTACACCGTCGAACTCCAGCGGCACGGACTGGAGTCGGTGGAGCGCGAGGTCCGCTGGCTCAACGAGCTGATCGAGACCGAGCGGTCCAACCGCACCGGTCGGACCGGCTCCGACGCCGGCGGCCCCGCCGCCGGCCCCCACAAGACTTCGGACGGCCGTGGCCAGGAGGACGGGTCCCAGGACCCGCCCGGGCCACCGTACGACCGCCCGGGGCGCTCCGCCCAGGAGCGCTGACACCGCGCCAGCCCTGTGCCGCGCGGCAGGATCGGGCGCCTCGCGCCCGTACATGCAGTCATCGAAGAAGCAGGACGAGTTCCGCCGACCCCGGCGGTCCTCATGAGATCACAGGGAGCAACCGGAATGGGTTCGGTTCGCGTAGCCATCGTGGGCGTGGGCAACTGCGCCGCGTCGCTGGTGCAGGGTGTCGAGTACTACAAGGACGCCGACCCGGCCGGCAGGGTCCCCGGGCTGATGCACGTCCAGTTCGGTGACTACCACGTCCGTGACGTGGAGTTCGTCGCCGCCTTCGACGTCGACGCCAAGAAGGTCGGCTTCGACCTGGCCGACGCCATCGGCAACAGCGAGAACAACACCATCAAGATCTGCGACGTGCCGCCGACCGGCGTGACCGTCCAGCGCGGCCACACCTTCGACGGCCTGGGCAAGTACTACCTGGAGACCATCGAGGAGTCGGACGAGGCTCCGGTCGACGTCGTCCAGGTCCTCAAGGACCAGCAGGTCGACGTCCTGGTCTGCTACCTGCCCGTCGGTTCCGAGGACGCGGCCAAGTTCTACGCCCAGTGCGCCATCGACGCCAAGGTCGCCTTCGTGAACGCCCTGCCGGTGTTCATCGCGGGTACCAAGGAGTGGGCGGACAAGTTCACCGAGGCCGGCGTGCCGATCGTCGGTGACGACATCAAGTCCCAGGTCGGCGCCACCATCACGCACCGCGTGATGGCCAAGCTGTTCGAGGACCGCGGTGTCATCCTCGAGCGCACCATGCAGCTGAACGTCGGCGGCAACATGGACTTCAAGAACATGCTCGAGCGCGAGCGCCTGGAGTCCAAGAAGATCTCCAAGACCCAGGCCGTCACCTCGCAGATCCGCGACCGCGAGCTGGGCGCCAAGAACGTCCACATCGGTCCCTCGGACTACGTGGCCTGGCTGGACGACCGCAAGTGGGCGTACGTCCGCCTGGAGGGTCGCGCGTTCGGCGACGTCCCGCTGAACCTGGAGTACAAGCTGGAGGTCTGGGACTCCCCGAACTCCGCCGGTGTCATCATCGACGCCGTCCGCGCCGCGAAGATCGCCAAGGACCGCGGCATCGGTGGCCCGATCCTGTCGGCCTCCTCGTACTTCATGAAGTCCCCGCCGGTCCAGTACTTCGACGACGAGGCCCGCGAGAACGTCGAGAAGTTCATCCGCGGCGAGGTCGAGCGCTGAGCGGCTGACCGCTCACGGCTCGCACAGCCGTAGGAGGGGCCCACGGTCTTCGGACCGTGGGCCCCTCACGTTCTCGCGGCCAATGTTTCACGTGAAACAGTGGCCGGTTCCATGGCACTCTGGGCGGGTGGCGATCACCGAGAACGGCAGCACCCACCAGTCCGCGCACCGCGCCACGCTCCTGGACCTGCTGAAGGGCCGCGACTTCCGGCGGCTGCTCACCGCCCGGGTGCTCTCCCAGCTCTCGGACGGCGTCTTCCAGGTCTCGCTCGCCGCGTACGTGGTGTTCTCCCCCGAGAAGCAGTCCTCCCCCGCCGACATCGCCTCGGTACTGGCCGTGATGCTGCTGCCGTTCTCGGTCATCGGCCCGTTCGCCGGCGTGCTGCTGGACCGCTGGCGCCGCCGCCAGGTGCTCTACTTCGGAAACCTGGCCCGCTTCGTACTGGGCCTGGGCACCGGCGCGCTGCTGCTGGCGCAGGCGCCGACCTGGCTGTTCTTCGCCTCGGCCCTGCTGGTCACCGCGCTCAACCGGTTCATCCTGGCCGGCCTGTCCGCCGCCCTGCCCCGGGTGGTGGAGCAGGACCAGCTGGTCACCGCCAACGCCCTCTCCCCCACCCTCGGGACGGTCGCCGCCGCCTCGGGCGGGGGCATCGGCTTCGCGCTGCACCAGCTGATGGCTCCCGGGCCTCAGGCCGACGCCGCCCTGGTCACGGTGGCCGCGCTGCTCTACCTGTCGGCCGCGCTGGCCGCCCGGCGGATGGACCGCGACCTGCTCGGCCCGGAGCAGCACGAGGGCCGCCCGGCGCTCGGCCAGGCACTGGTCCGGGCCGCCGTCGAACTCGGCGCCGCGGTGCGCCACCTCGTGCGGGACTGCCGGCCCGCCGTGCACGCGCTGGCCGCCGTCACCGCGGCCCGGTTCTGCTACGGCGTGCTGATCGTGGTCGTGGTGATGCTCGCCCGGTACACCTTCAACGACCCGACCGACAGCGCGGCCGGGCTGGTCACCCTCGGCCAGGCGGTGGGTCTGTCCGCCGCCGGGTTCTTCGTCGCCGCGCTGGTCAGCCCCTGGTGCACCCGTCGGCTGGGCCTGGCCGGGTGGATGACGGCCTGCCTGGTCGCTCCCGTGGCCTTCGTCCCCGCCCTGGGCCTGAGCTTCACCCTGGTGCCCTGCCTGATCGCCGCCCTGCTGCTCGGGGTGGTCACCCAGGGCACCAAGATCTGCGCCGACACGGCGGTGCAGGAGTCGGTCGAGGACGAGTACCGCGGCCGGGTCTTCGCCATCTACGACGTGCTGTTCAACGTCGCCTTCGTGGCCGCCGCCCTGGTCACGGCACTGGTGCTGCCGCTGTCCGGCCGCTCGGTCGCGGTGGTACTGGGGGTCGCCGGGGTATACGCCCTGACGGCGGTCCTCTACCTGCGCGCCGCCCGCCGGAGCCCGCTCCCCCGGTGACCAGGGCTCCTGGGAACCCTCGGGGCTCGCGGCCGACGGCGTCCGACCGACTCGCTAAGGTACTCGAACCTGTCGGATCGACAGAACTCCGTCTCGGGGGACGAACTGATGAGCACACCGCCGAATCCGTACGGCCCGGCCCCGGTGGGGCCGCCCGTCGCCACGCCGTACGGGGCACCGCCTCCCCCGCCGGCCGCGCCGTACGGGCCGCCGCCGGCCTACGGGCAGCCCGCGCCGCCGCCCCCGCCCGGCTACGGCCCGCCGCCCGGGTACGGCCCGCCGCCCGGCCAACCGCCCTACGGACAGCAGCCGTACGGACAGCCGACCCCCGGACCGTACGGGCAGCAGCCGCCCGCCGGGGCGTACGGCCCGCCCCAGCCCGCCCCGGCGGTGCCGCCCGCGCCGGCCGCCAAGCGCGGCATCCGGTCCAAGCTGCGGATCGTCGGGCTGGTCGGCGGCTGCGTGGCGCTGGCCGTGGGCTACTTCGTGGCCGGGCCGAGCGTCAGCAGCGCCAAGCCCGGGGACTGTGTGCGGGCGAGCGGCTCCCGCGACGTCGAGATCGTCAAGTGTACTGACAGCAAAGCGAATTACCGCGTTCTGTCGAAGTTCGAGGGCACCACGGACGTGACCCGCTGCAAGCAGACGCCGCAGACCACGAGCGCGGTCTCGGGCAAGAGCGGCCGCCGCTGGAACAAGAAGCGGTACGTGCTCTGCCTCGGCCCGCTGGCGCCCGCCACCACCGGCGTCCCGCCGGTGAAGAAGTCCTGACCCCTTCCGCCTCTCCTTTCCTTCCCGGGGGACCCCCTTGTCCGCTCCGCCTCCGCCTCCACCGCAGATGCCGTACGGCCCGCCACCGGGCGACGGCAACCCGTACGCCTCCGGCGGCTCCTACGGCGCACCGCCCCCACCGCCGCCCGGATACGGCGCACCGCCGCCGGCGCCCGGATACGGCTACCCCAGCGCCCCGCCGCCGCCCGAGCAGCCGTACGGCGTCCAGCCCCCGCCGGACGGTTACGGCTACGGGTACCCGCCGCCGCCGACGGACGGGACCACCTGCCGGTTCTGCGGCGGCTACCCGGCGGTGAACGCCACCGTCCGCGGCCACCAGGGCCTGATCATCGCCTACCGGATGCTGCGGATGACCGGCCCGTTCTGCCACACCTGCGGAACGGCGACGGTGCGCGACATGTCGGCCCGGACGCTGGTCCAGGGCTGGTGGAGCCTGGTGTCCTGGCTGCTGACCCCGATCACGCTGCTGCTGAACCTCGGCCCGCACAACAAGTTCAAGCAGTTGCCGCCGCCCGTCCCGGGCAGCCACGGCCCCCAGCTGAACCCGGGCGTTCCGCTGACCGGCCGGCCGCACATCGCGATGCTGCTGGTGCCGGTCTCGCTGGCGGTCACCGTGGCCCTGGCCGCGACCGGGGTGCTCGGCCCGAAGAAGGGCGACCCGGTCACCGACCCGACACCGTCCCCCACGGTGCTGACCTTCTCGCCCATGCCGCTGCCGAAGCCGACCTACACGTCACCGGTCATCCCCACGCCGACCTTCACGCTGCCGGTCCCGACGCTGACGTTCCCGCCGGTCACCACGCCGACCGACTCGGACAGCAAGGTGGACTCGGCCAACCCCGGCGACTGCCTGCGCAACGCGAACGGCACCAGCGAAACCACCGACACCAACCCGAAGATCACCATGGTGCCCTGCACCGACACCAAGGCGCAGTACAAGATCGTCTTCAAGTACCTCGCCACCTCCGACGAGAAGGTCTGCGAGAAGCAGCCGAAGTCGGACAGCTGGTACACCAGCAAGCACCCCAACCTCCCGGCCCTGGACTACGTGCTCTGCCTGAAGCAGCTCAAGTAGCCCGGTACGAAGGAGGGGTGGCCCCGGCCGAGTGCCGGGGCCGCCCCCCCCCCCCGGGCGCGGGCCGCGGGCGGGGCGGCCGCTGACGCCGCAGCCCGGGCAGGGGGGCCCCCCCCCCCCCCGCGCCCCC
>NZ_JBSHAP010000219.1:0-8420 GCF_053611565.1 Kitasatospora sp. NPDC054795 | reverse complement strand
CCGCGACGACGATCTTCGCGGAGGTGGTGGCGCGGGTGGGGGCGGCCGCGTTAGAGCTTGCGAAGTCCACTGAGGACCCTTTCGAGCAGCGTGACATCGGGCGTTCCGCCCGACTCGCCCGCGGCGGCGGGCTGGTGGATGGCGACGAGACCGGCCTCGGCAAGGTCGGCGACGAGGATGCGGGCGACACCGAGCGGCACGCCGGCCAGTGCGGAGATCTCCGCGATGGACTTGACCTCGCGGCAGAGGCTGACGATCCGGGCGTGCTCGGGCAGCAGTCCGCTGGTCCGGTCGGCCGAGCCGGTGGTGGAGATCAGGGCCTCGATGGCGAGCTGGTACCGCGGGCGGGTCCGGCCGCCGGTCATCGCGTACGGGCGGACCAGCGGCTGCTGCTCGTAGCCGTCGGACTGCTGCCCGCCGTAGCCGCTGCCGTACCCGTTGCCGTACGAGCCGGCGGGTGTCGAAGGCGGGGTCATGGGTCCTCCTAGTGCTGCAGCCTTGAGCAGCCGGTTCCAGCTGGGGCGGTGCCAGCTGAGGCGAGATCAGCTGCCTGAGGGTAGCTGAGGGTGGTTCGCCGGGTCCGGTCGGGTCGGACCCGGCGAGGGCAGGTGGGACGGGGTGGGCGGATCCGCGCGGGAGCCCCGGGTCAGTGCAGGAGACTGCCCTGGAGTTCCGCGCGGAGTGCGGGGGTGAGGACGGCGCCGGCCCGGTCGACGAGCAGGGCCATCTCGTAGCCGACGAGGCCGATGTCGGAGTCCGGGGCGGCCAGGACGGCCAGCGCCGAGCCGTCGCTGACGGCCATCAGGAACAGGAACCCCCGCTCCATCTCGACCACGGTCTGGTTGACCTCGCCGCCCTCGAAGATCCGGCTCGCACCGTTGGTCAACGAGGTGAGACCGGAGGCGACCGCCGCCAACTGGTCGGCCCGGTCCCTGGGGAAGCCCTCGGACATGCACAGCAGGAGGCCGTCCGCGGAGACCACCACGGTGTGGGACACCCCGGGGGTGTTGTCCACGAAATTGGTGATCAGCCAGTTCAGGTTCTGTGCGGCCTGGCTCATCTGGTTCAACTCAACGCTCCTGGTGATCTGCGCCGTTGCCGTCGCTCCGGCCACCGAAACTATCGAATCCGGGCTGCTGGGCACCATGCTGGAAGCCCGACTGGTTGGCGGCCTGCTCGGCCCCGACGCGGCGGCCCTGCTGGATGCCGCGGCGCAGGTTGGTCAGCCGGCCGCGGACCTCCTCGGGGGCCCGGGAGACCTGCGGACCGGTCAGCGGCGAGGCCTCGGCGGTGCCGGAGACCAGGTTGGCCTGCGGGGTCCGCCGGGGCAGGCCCGACATGGTGACACCGCTGGTCGAGGGCTCGCGGACCTGCTCGGCGCGGCGCCAGCGCTCGTCGTTCGCGGACGGACGCCACGGCGCGTCGCCGGTGCCGGGCTGCTGGCCCTGCGGCTGCGGAGGCTGCTGCTGGTTCTGCTGCTGCGGAGGCTGCTGCTGGGCCTGCGGCTGCTGCTGCGGGGCCTGCTGCTGCGGAGCCGGCTGGGGCGCCTGCTGCCGGGGTGCCTGCTGCGGAGCCTGCTGCTCCTGGGCCTGCGGCTGGAACTCCGGCGAGGAGGTACCGGGGCGGCGCGGCTGGTACGACCGCTGCCGCGCCTGCTGCCCGTCGGCCTGCGGGGCCCACGGCTGCTCGCCGCCGGGCCGCTGACCGGCCTCGGACGGACCGGTCGGCAGCGCCATCGGCTCCTGGTACGGCAGCGGCTGCGGCTGCTGCGGCGCCTGCTCCTGGCGCACCGGCTCCGGACGCGGCGGGTTCGGCACGTTCGGCAGCACCGGCTCGACCAGGCCGAGGCCCAGCGGGTCGCGCGGGTCGATCTGGCTGGCCTCGAAGCGCGGGCGGGCGAACTGCTGGGTGCTCTCCACCGGCGCCGGCTCGGCCGACGGCAGCGGCTGGGGCTGCTGCTGGGCCTGCGGCGGCAGCTGCGGCTGACGGTCGCGCTGCGGCGCGTCCGGGCCGGGGCGCTGCGGACCGCGCGGGCCCTGGCCGGCGGGCCGGCCGGGGGCACCGGGGCCCTGCGGGGCCGGACGGCGCTGCGGCAGGCCGTCCTGCGGACGGTTGCCCGGACGGGCACCCTGCTGCGGCGTGCCGGGGCCGCCGGGGCGGCCGTGCTGGGGCTGCTCGCCGGTCCGGGCACCCGGACCGCCGTCGAACTCGCCGCCGGGATGCTGCCGTTCCTGGCCGGGCCGGCCAGGCTGCTGCTGACCGGGCTGCGGCTGCCGCGGGGCCTGCTGCTGACCGGGCTGGGGCTGACCGGGCTGCTGCGGACGGCCGCCGCGGCGCGGCAGGCCGTTCGGGCCGCTCTGCGGCGGGCCCTGACGGCCCGGGGCGCGCTGCGGCAGACCGCCCTGCTGGGCCTGCTGCGGAGTCTGCTGCTGCGGCGCCTGCGGCTGCTGCGGCTGCTGCGGGGCCTGCTGCTTCTGCTGCGGCTGGGCGGGCCGCCGGCCCTGGCCCTGCTGAGCGCCGCCCTGCGGGGCCGGGTTCTCCCGCAGCGACTTGCCGACCTGGCGGGTCGGCAGACCGCCGGCGGGCGCACCCGGGCCGGCCTGCGGGCCGGCCTGCGGAGCGGGAGCGGCCGGAGCGGCGGGACCGCCCTGGCCGAGCTGCGGGCGACCGCCCTGCGGGGCACCCGCGGCCGGGCCCTGGCCGAGCGCGGCGGGACCACCCTGGCGGGCGGGCGGCACCTGGCGCTGCTGGCGCGGCGTCGGGGTGACCCCGCGCTGCTGCTTGCCCTGGCCGGAACCGGCCCGGCCGGCTCCGCGGCGGTCACCCGAATTGGTGACGTCCACGGGGAGCATGACCAGCGCGGTGGTGCCGCCGGAGTCGCTGGGGCGCAGCTGGATGCGGATGCCGTGTCGCAGGGACAGGCGGCCGACCACGAAGAGGCCCATGCGGCGGGAGACCGAGACGTCCACCGTCGGCGGGTTGGCGAGGCGCTCGTTGATCTCGGCGAGGTCGTCGGGGCTCAGGCCGATGCCGGTGTCGTGGATCTCGACCAGCACGCGGCCGTCCGGCAGCGCGTGGCCGGTGACCCGGACGCGGGTCTGCGGGCTGGAGAACGAGGTGGCGTTCTCCAGCAGCTCGGCGAGCAGGTGGACGAGGTCGTTGACGACGCGGCCGGCGACCTCGGCCGACGGCACGGCGGCGAGTTCGATGCGCTCGTACTGCTCCACCTCGGAGGCGGCGGCGCGGAGCACGTCGACCAGCGGGACGGGACGGGTCCAGCGGCGGCCCGGGTCCTCGCCGGCGAGGACGAGGAGGTTCTCGCCGTTGCGGCGCATGCGGGTCGCGAGGTGGTCCAGCTTGAAGAGGTTGGCCAGCTGGTCCGGGTCGGCCTCGCGGCTCTCCAGCTCGGAGATGAGCGACAGCTGGCGCTGGATGAGGCCCTGGCTGCGACGCGAGAGGTTGGTGAACATCGCGTTGATGTTGCCTCGCAGGAGGGCCTGCTCGGCGGCGAGGCGGACGGCCTCGCTGTGCACCATGTCGAACGCGTGGGCCACGTGGCCGATCTCGTCGGTGGAGTCGACGGCGACCGGCTCGACCGTGGTGTCGACGTCGTGGGGGTCGGCCTCGGAGAGGGTCTTGACCAGCTCGGGCAGACGGCGCTCGGCGACGTCCTCGGCCGCCGCCTGGAGGCGGGTCAGCGAGCGCACCATCGAGCGGGCGATCAGACCGGCGCCACCGAGGGCGACGAGCAGCACCAGGGCGACCGCGACACCGATGATCAGGGCGTCGGCGTCGGCCTGGGACTGGAGGTCCTGGGCCTTGCCGTCCAGGTTCTCGATGAGCTTGGACTCGATCCGGCGCTCGGCGGTGATCTTGGAGCTGGCCTTCTCGAACCAGTCCTTGTAGCTGACCGCCTCGGTCTGGCGGATGCCGCTCTGGGTGAGGATCGTGGAGGCGTAGCGGTCGGCGTCGGCGACCACCGAGTTGTAGCTCAGCTGGCTGCGCAGGTTGTCCAGGTCGTGCGCGGTGTAGATGTTGTTGAAGCTCGCGATCGCGTTGTCGTACGAGCTGCGCAGACGGATACCGAAGGACTCGTCGCTGGGGCTGAGGTCGGGGGTCTTCGGGTTGGCGAGCGCGGCGCTGATCAGGGCCCGCTGCTGCGAGGTCGCGTTCTTCGCCAGCGAGAACTGCTGGAGCGCGCGGGTGGAGACGACCAGGTCCTTGTTGTTCGACGCGAGCGCGATGTCCTGGGTGATGGACAGCAGGTCGCGGATGATCACGTCGTAGGCGGTGATCGTCGACTGGATGTTCTGGTTGTTCTGGTACGGCAGGCTGCGGGTGTCCGCGATCGAGTTCAGGTCCTTGCGGATCTGGAGCAACAGCGCCTTTCCGCCGGACAGTTCGAGGTTCTCGAACTTGTCGGAGGAGGCGGTGAAGGTGCGGCTCAGGTCGTCGGTGGACTTGCGGGCCGCGACGATGTCGTCGTCCAGCGGCGCGGCCGGGTCGTGGGTGATCGGGCCGGCGCTGATGTCGCGCTCGGTCTGGAGCGCGTCCGCGAGGTTGGTCGCCTTCTTGGCCAGGTCGGAGAGGTTGGCCATCTGGGCGAGTTGCTGCGAGTTCTCCATCGAGCTCTGGATGCGCAGGCCACCGAGGACCAGCGAGACCAGCACGGGGAGGGCGAGCAGCGCGATCAGACGGGTGCGGATGCGCCAGTTGCGCATCGCGAGCCGGTTCAGACCGGTGGCGCGGCGCCGGGTCAGGGAGGTGCGGAGTTTGTCCCGGGCGGACTTCCGCTCCTGGCCCTCCTCCTCCGGGTGGCCGATGGCCTCGGGTGTCACCGGCTCGGCCGGGCCGCCGGGGGCCGCCGCCTGTTGAGGGGCTGCCACAGGCTCACGCGACTCCGGGTTACCCGCGGCGCCGCTACCCCTTTTGAAACGTCCCTGCACTGGCGTCGCAACCTCTGGACCGGGCGTCCCGCCGCGTCGCCACGGCCTGGACGGTGTCGAGTTTCCATCCGCACCCCGGCCGGTCCGGGAGAGCGGGCACCGGGGTGGACCACTCCCTACCCACGGTCCGTCGCATTCCAGCACAGCCGGGGAATCCCAACAAGGGCCGCACGTACCGGGCGTCCGGCGCTACCGAACGCTTGCGTCTTCTCACGGACTGTGCGGTAACAGGACCGGAATACCGCCTTTTTCGGACACTCGCCGGATACATGCCAAGCGGACCCGGGGTCGGGAAGAGTCACAGACCTTCCGGAATGCCCTTTATCGGCGAAATGCCGGAAAATCCCGGTGCGGCGATATGTCGGATATCTGCACTTTGCTCGGCATTTTGTGAGCAAAATCACAGTCTAATGTGTAGCTTTGGTCACGGCCTCTGTGGAATGAGATCTCGTAACCTGGCTGTCTCCGGAGCACGGCCCCGATCAGCCTGCCCAGAACCCCTCCGAATCAATCGGAATCCATCAGGCCGGTGCCGATCGCCGCGATCGACCCGGCCATGACCACGAGGTGCTCTCGATGTCCCAGGCGAAGAACGCCACCAAGTCCACGCTGTCCTGCCGCCCCACGGCGAACCCCCGCCGGACGACGCTGGCCTCGGTCGAGGACTTCAGCAAGATCCCGGGCGCCCGCAAGCCCGAGGACGTCGTGACCTACGGCTCCGAACTGCCGACTGCCACCGCCAACCCGCGCCGCACCCGCCTGATGGTCGCCCCGGTCGTCGTCCTGCAGGACTGACCGCCGCAGCGCCGCGCCGAGGGCGCCGTCGTCACCCCGGTGACGGCGGCGCCCTCGCCGTTGTGCGGCGCCCCCGCGGCCCGCGCCGGCGAGCCGCCCGCGGGCCGCGCGGGGCATTCGGCCCCGACCCTCCTGAACAGGGGCAAAGCGGTCGGCCGGGCCCCCACGCGATAGCCTGGAGGCCGATTGACGGGGCCGCGCCCACTGCGGGCGGGGCGCCCACCAGCGCCCGGGCGCGCCCCGGGCGGCCGACGAAGCGAGGGGTGTCCCAGCCGTGCGCATTGCCAGGTTTTCCGTCCGGGAAGGGAGCCCTGCCGCCGGCAGCGTCTCCTTCGGCGTGGTGGAGGGCGACCCTTCCCGGCCCGACTCGCTGGTCGTCCACGCGCTGGCCGGCCACCCGTTCGGCCAGCCCCAGCCCACCGGTGAGAGCTACCGCTTCCAGGACGTCCGGCTGCTCAGCCCGATGCTCCCGAACAAGATCGTGGCGGTCGGCCGCAACTACGCGGCGCACGCGGCGGAGCTGGGCAACGAGGTCCCGGACGCCCCGCTCACCTTCTTCAAGCCGTCCACCTCGGTGATCGGTCCGACCGAGAGCATCGCGTACCCGCCGTTCTCCTCGGACGTCCACCACGAGGCCGAACTGGCCGTGGTGATCGGCCGGATGTGCCGTGAGGTGCCGTTGGACCGGGTGCCCGAGGTGATCCTCGGCTACACCTGCGCCAACGACGTCACCGCCCGGGACGTCCAGCAGCGCGAGGGCCAGTGGGCCCGGGCCAAGGGCTTCGACACGGCCTGCCCGCTGGGCCCGTGGATCGAGACCGACCTCGACCCGAGCGACCTCGCGATCACCTGCACGGTCAACGGCGAGCTCCGCCAGACCGGCCGCACCTCCCTGATGGTCCGCTCGGTCGCCGAGCTGATCGTCCACATCTCCGAGGCCATGACGCTGCTGCCCGGCGACGTCATCCTCACCGGCACGCCCGCAGGGGTGGGCCCGCTCAACGTCGGCGACGAGGTCGCCGTCTCCATCGAAGGCATCGGCACTCTCACCAACAAGGTGATCAAGCGTGGCTAACACTGACCCGGCCGTCCGGGTTCGCTTCTGTCCCTCCCCGACCGGCAACCCCCACGTGGGGATGGTCCGCACGGCCCTCTTCAACTGGGCCTACGCCCGCCACAACGGCGGCACGCTGGTCTTCCGGATCGAGGACACCGACTCCGCCCGCGACTCCGAGGAGTCGTACAACCAGCTGCTCGACGCCATGCGCTGGCTCGGCCTCGACTGGGACGAGGGCCCGGAGGTCGGCGGCCCGGACGCGCCGTACCGCCAGTCGCAGCGGATGGACATCTACGCCGATGTCGCCCGCCGCCTGTACGAGGCCGGCCACGCCTACTACTGCTACTGCTCCACCGAGGAGCTGGACGCCCGCCGCGAGGCCGCCCGCGCGGCCGGCAAGCCCTCCGGCTACGACGGGCACTGCCGCGACCTGACGGACGAGCAGGTGGCGGTCTACAGGCTGGAGAAGCGCGAGCCGATCCTGCGCTTCCGGATGCCGGACAAGACCCTCAGCTTCGACGACCTGGTCCGCGGCACGCTCACCTTCGAGCCGGAGAACGTGCCGGACTACGGCATCGTCCGGGCCAACGGCGCCCCGCTGTACACCCTGGTCAACCCGGTGGACGACGCCCTGATGGGCATCACCCACGTGCTGCGCGGCGAGGACCTGCTGTCCTCCACCCCGCGGCAGATCGCGCTGTACGCCGCGCTCGCCGAGATCGGCGTCGGCAACGGCACCACCCCGCGCTTCGGCCACCTGCCGTACGTGATGGGCGAGGGCAACAAGAAGCTCTCCAAGCGCGACCCGCAGTCCTCGCTCAACATGTACCGCGAGCGCGGCTTCATCCGCGAGGGCCTGCTCAACTACCTGTCCCTGCTGGGCTGGTCGCTGGCCGAGGACCGCGACCTGTTCGACATGGACGAGATGGTCGCCGCCTTCGACGTCACCAAGGTGAACGCCAACCCGGCCCGCTTCGACCTGAAGAAGTGCGAGGCGATCAACGCCGAGCACGTCCGCCGACTGGCCCCGGAGGACTTCGTCCGCCGACTGGTGCCCTTCCTCCAGGGCGCCGAGCTGCTGCCGGCCGAGCCCACCGCGGAGCAGCTGGACCTGCTCGCCAAGGTGGCGCCGCTCACCCAGGAGCGGATGGTCGTGCTGAGCGAGATCGTGAACATGGCCGGCTTCCTGTTCGTGGCGCCGGAGAAGTTCGCCCTCGACCCGGACGACGCCGCCAAGGTGCTCACCGCGGACTCCCGCCCGGTGCTGGAGGCCAGCATCAAGGCACTGGAGGAGCTCGCGGACTTCACCCCGGAGCCGATCCAGGCCGCGCTGCGCGAGGCGCTGGTGGAGGGGCTGGGCATCAAGCCCAAGTTCGCCTTCACGCCGCTGCGGGTGGCCGTCACCGGCCGCCGGGTCTCCCCGCCGCTGTTCGAGTCCATGGAGCTGCTGGGACGCCCGGAGACGCTGCGTCGGCTGCGGGCCGCCCTGGACGCCCTGCCGGCCGCCTGAGCGGGGCGCCGAGCAGGCCGCGGGGCCGGGGGGGGGGGGGGGGCGCGGCGGGCCCCGCGGGCGGGGGAGTTATAAAAACAGTCAGTGGCGGCCCTAATTTAGGGGTTGGTGT
>NZ_JBSHAP010000218.1:0-8481 GCF_053611565.1 Kitasatospora sp. NPDC054795 | reverse complement strand
GGACCGCGGCGTGGAACGCCCGTGGGGGCGGGCCAGGCCGGGTGGCCTGGCCCGCCCCCTCAGGGGAGACACGGGGTGTCAGCTCTCCGGGGTGGCCTCCACCGGCGCGGCGACCTTGCGGGCGCGGGTGCGCTTGCGCGGGGCCGGGACCTCGGAGGCGGTCTCGGCGGTCTCGGCGGCCGGGGCCGCCGGGGCGGTCTCGGCGACGGCCTTCGGCTTGCGGGCCCGGGTGGCCTTCTTGGCCGGGGCCGGGGCCTCGGTGGCGTCGGCCTCGGCGGCCGGAGCCGTCTCGGTGGTCTCCGCCTTCGGCTTGCGGGTCCGGGTACGGGTGGCCTTCTTGGCCGGGGCCTCGGTGACCGCCTCGGCGACCGCCTCGGCGGCGGCCTCGACGACCGCGGCGGCCTCGGCGACGACGGCCTCGGCGACCGGGGTCGACTCGACCGCCACCGCGGCCTCGGCCGAGGCGGCACTACCGCGCGAGCGGCGACGGCGACGGCGCGGAGCGGCCTCGCCCTCGGCGCCCTCGACGGCCGGGGCCGCCACGGCGGCACCGGTCACGACGGCAGCGGCCTCGCCCTCGGCGCCGACCGCCGTGCCCCGGCGGGTGCGGCGGCGCTCGCGGGTGCGGCGCGACGGCTGCTCCTCGGTCTCGGCCGTGGCGGCGCCGGCGCCCGGACGGCCGGAGCCGCTTTGGCTGCCGCGTCCACCACGGTCACCGCGCTCACTGCGCTCACCGCGGTCATTGCGCTCACCGCGACCGCCGCGGCCCGAGCGGGCGCCGCGTCCACCGGTCTCGCCGAGGTCCTCGACCTCCTCCGCGTTGAGCCCGGCGCGGGTCCGCTCCGAGCGCGGCAGGACGCCCTTGGTGCCCGGCGCGATCTTCAGCAGCTCGTACAGGTGCGCGGAGGTTGAGTAGGTCTCCTCCGGGTCGTTGAACGGCAGGTCCAGCGCCTTGTTGATCAGCTGCCAGCGCGGGATGTCGTCCCAGTCGACCAGGGTGACGGCGGTGCCGGAGGCGCCGGCCCGGCCGGTGCGGCCGATCCGGTGCAGGTAGGTCTTCTCGTCCTCGGGGCACTGGTAGTTGATGACGTGGGTGACGCCCTCGACGTCGATGCCGCGGGCCGCGACGTCGGTGCAGACCAGCACGTCGACCTTGCCGTTGCGGAAGGCCCGCAGGGCCTGCTCGCGGGCGCCCTGGCCGAGGTCGCCGTGGACCGCGCCGGCCGCGAAGCCGCGCTGGGTCAGCTGGTCGGAGACGTCGGCGGCGGTGCGCTTGGTGCGGCAGAAGATCATCGCCAGCCCGCGGCCGTCGGCCTGCAGGATGCGCGAGACCATCTCGACCTTGTCCAGCGAGTGCGCACGGAAGATGTGCTGCTCGATGTTGGCGACGGTCGCGCCGGTGTCGTCCGGGGCGGCGGCCCGGATGTGGGTCGGCTGGCTCATGTACCGGCGGGCGAGGTTGATGACCTGGCCCGGCATGGTGGCCGAGAACAGCAGGGTCTGCCGCTTGGCCGGCAGCATGGTGATGATCTTCTCGACGTCCGGCAGGAAGCCGAGGTCGAGCATCTCGTCGGCCTCGTCCAGGACCAGCGCGCGGACCTTGGACAGGTTGAGCTTCTTCTGTCCGGCCAGGTCCAGCAGGCGGCCCGGGGTGCCGACCACGATGTCGACGCCCTTGGTGAGCGCCTCCACCTGCGGCTCGTACGCCCGGCCGCCGTAGACGGCGAGGACGCGCACGTTGCGCACCTTGCCGGCGGTCTGCAGGTCGTTGGTGACCTGGGTGCACAGCTCGCGGGTCGGGACGACGATCAGCGCCTGCGGG
The DNA here is from genome assembly GCF_053611565.1 of Kitasatospora sp. NPDC054795. NCBI lineage: Bacteria > Bacillati > Actinomycetota > Actinomycetes > Kitasatosporales > Streptomycetaceae > Kitasatospora > Kitasatospora sp. NPDC054795. The sequence goes on along the minus strand of NZ_JBSHAP010000218.1, from coordinate 6,659 downwards.
AAGTCGGAGAGCTGGTCCTCGGTGGCCCGGCCGGCGTCCACGTCGGCGCGCACGATGGCCCGCTCGATCAGCGGGAGGCCGAAGCCGAGGGTCTTGCCGGTGCCGGTCTTGGCCTGGCCGATGACGTCGTGGCCGGTCAGCGCGACCGGCAGGGTCATCTCCTGGATGGGGAAGGGGTGGACGATGCCGACGGACTCGAGCGCCTCGGCGGTCTCCGGGAGGATCCCCAGGTCCCGGAACGTCGTCTTGATGGGTTCAGCGGTGGTGGACAGGGTGCTGCCTCTTCCGTTTTCGAAGGGGCCGAGAGCGAGCGGCGGGCGGGCAGCCGCGCGGCTGCCTACGGGCCTGGGCGGCCCTGGTACAGCTGCGCGGACGCACAACCGCGCCGGTCCCTGCGGCCGGCCGGTGCGCGCTGCCCTGGTGCGGGGCGCGTCGCCGGCGGCGTCGGGGAGGATTCCCGTGAGGGACCTGCGCGGGACCTCCGCCTCGGGGCGTGGTCTCGGCGGCCCTCGCTCGGCCACTGATGCGGTGCCAAGGCTTGAAGTCCAAGCCATGGTCGGAGCCGATCGGCTCTCCGACCGGGCATCCGCGTACGTGAGTACCCGTGCCTCCGGTGCGGACACGTCCGGCTGGACGGTGCCGCTACGGAGGGTTCGCGCGGGGTACCGAGACGGCGGTGACACCATGCGAACACGACGGGCTCCGTACCACCATACAGTCAGGCGACGACTCGAACACGTGACGCGTCTGACATTGCCCCCGGCAACTGCCACCGGAGCGGCCGGTCCGGCCGGTCACCGGGCGTGCCCGGGCACGGGTCGGCGGGGCGGGACTAAAGTTGCGGGTCATGGAGACCCATGGTGAGACGCAGGACGCGGCGGCCGGCTCGATCGGGGACTGGGCCGAGTGCTCGGCCGACCCCGGCTACCGGGCGGCGGTGCTGGACCTGCTCGGCGCGCTCGCGTACGGCGAGCTCAGCGCCTTCGAGCGGCTCGCCGAGGACGCCAAGCTGGCGCCCGACCTCGCCGACAAGGCGGCGCTCGCCCGGATGGCCTCCGCCGAGTTCCAGCACTACCAGCGGCTGCACGACCGGCTCGCCGAGGTCGGCGCCGATCCGCAGGAAGCGATGCGGCCCTTCGTCGAGCCGCTGGAGCTGTTCCACCGGATGACGGCGCCCTCGGACTGGCTGGAGGGCCTGGTCAAGGCCTACGTCGGCGACGCCATCGCGACCGACTTCTACCGCGAGGTGGCCGTCCGGCTGGACGACGACACCCGTGACCTGGTGCTGAGCGTGATGTCCGACACCGGCCACGCCCAGTTCGCCGTGGACAAGGTCCGCCAGGCCATCGAGGCCGACCCGCGGGCCGGCGGCCGGCTCGCCCTGTGGGGCCGGCGGCTGATGGGCGAGGCGCTCAGCCAGGCCCAGCGGGTCGTCGCCGAGCGCGACGCGCTGTCCAACCTGCTGGTCGGCGGCGTGCAGGTGCAGGGCTTCGACCTGGTCGAGGTCGGCAAGATGTTCAACCGGATCACCGAGGCGCACACCAAGCGGATGGCCGCCCTCGGCCTGGCGTCCTAGGAGTCCTCGGGCCGCCGGCTGGGTTCCTCAGGCCGCCCGGTGCCGCCGCGACGCGCGGTGGGCGCCGGGCCGGTGCGGGTGGTGCCGGTGCGCCGGGGCGCGCCCGGCGGCGAGGTCCGGCCGGGCCAGCAGCGAGGTGAGCACGCCCGCGGCCACCGCCGCGGCCGCGACGGACACCGCGGGCTGGCGCCCGTCCACGCCGAAGTGCGCGACCACCCCGCCGACCAGCGCCGCCGCCAGCGCGGTGCCCAGTGTCAGGGCCCGGGCGGCGCGGAAGTACGAGGGCAGGGCCAGCAGGGCGGCGCCGCCCGTGACCAGGCCGACGAGGGCGAAGGCGATCGACTCGACCAGCAAGGCTGCCTCCCGGGGGAACGGGCGTGCGGCACCGGCGCCGCACCCTCGCCGTACCCCGCCCCACCCGGTCGTACACGCGACGGTGCCCCGCTCCCTCGCGGGAACGGGGCACCGGACGATCCTGTCGGCGACGCCTCAGGCGGTGCCGAAGCCGACCTTGCGGGAGGCCGACTCGCCGATCTCCACGTACGCCAGGCGCTCGGCCGGGACGATGATGCGACGGCCGTGCTCGTCGGACAGCGCGAAGATCTTCTCCGAGCCCTCCAGCGCCTTCGCGACCGCGCTCTGGACCTCATCGGCAGTCTGCGAGCTCTCGATCACGATCTCGCGAGGCGCGTTCTGCACGCCGATCTTGACCTCCACGGCTTCCGTCCCTCCGGGGTTGCAGCCTCCACGCACGGGCACCGGACCGCCTGGGACAAGCGTTCGCGGCGACCGTGCCGTACGGCTTCACCATAGAGCACCGGATCCCCGGCCCGACGAAGGTCGGTGGATCAGCCCTGGTGGGCGGAACCCTCGCCGGGCTGATCGCCCGGGTGCATCGGGAAGCCCTTCAGGCCGCGCCAGGACAGACTGGCGACCAGCCGCACCGCCTCGTCGCGGGGGATCTCCAGGCCCTGCGAGAGCCAGTACCGGGCGGTGATCTGGGCCAGGCCGCAGACCCCGGCGGCGAGCAGCTTGGACTCCGCCTCGGGCAGGTCGGTGTCCTCCTGGATCACCTTGCTGACCAGCGTCGCGCTCGCCTCGGAGGCCCGCTCGACCCGCTCGCGCACGGCCGGCTCGTTGGTCAGGTCCGACTCGAAGACCAGCCGGAATGCGCCGGACTCGCTGGAGACGTAGTTGAAGTACGCCTCCATGGTGTTGGCCACCCGCTGCTTGTTGTCGGTGGTCGCCGACAGCGCCTCGCGGGTCGACTCGACCAGGGCGTCGCAGTGCTTGTCCAGCAGCGCCAGGTAGAGCTCCAGCTTCCCGGGGAAGTGCTGGTAGAGCACCGGCTTGCTCACCCCGGCGCGGTCGGCGATGTCGTCCATGGCGGCCGCGTGGTAGCCCTGCGCGACGAACACCTCCTGGGCGGCACCGAGCAGTTGTTCACGGCGGGCGCTTCGCGGCAGGCGGGCACCGCGCGGGCGCTCCTGCGCCTCCTGGATGGCCGTCACGGCGCTCCTCACTTCGGGTCTGTTCGCTGCTGCAGGATGGCCGATTCTACTTTTCGGTAACCGCGCCCGCGTTCGGCGAAGGCGAGAAAAGACGATCGGCCTGGTTGTCAGGAGCCCACAATACGGCGCTGACCTCGGCCTCGGCAGTGGTGGGACGGAGGCGGCCCACGGCCCGACCACCCCGGCGCTTCCGGGGCGGGGCTCACTACCATCGTCCACCATGAGCAGCGCTGAGCAGCAGGTACGTACGGTCGAGGTCCCCGGCGCGGTGCTCGCGGTGCACCGGCCCGCCGCCGACGGCGTCGCCGACGGGCGCGAGCCCGGGCTCTTCGTGCACGGCCTCGGCGGCTCGGCCGCCAACTGGGAGGCCCTGATGGGCCGGCTCTCCGGGCACGTCGACGGCGAGGCCGTGGACCTGCCCGGCTTCGGCCGCTCCCACCCGCCCACCGACGGCAACCTCACCGTCTCCGGCCACGTCCGCGCGGTGATCGGCTACCTGGAGGCCTCCGGCCGCGGCCCGGTCCACCTGTTCGGCAACTCGCTGGGCGGCGCGGTCGCCGTCCGGCTGGCGGCCGTGCGCCCGGACCTGGTGCGCAGCCTCACCCTGGTCTCCCCGGCGCTGCCCGAGCTGCCCCCGCAGCGCTCCGCCTGGCCGACCGGTCTGCTCGCGGTGCCCGGCGTGCCCGCGGTGCTGCGCCGGCTGTCCGCGGGCGGGCGCGACGCGGAGGCGGCCACCGAGGACCTGCTGCGGCTGGTCTACGGCGCTCCGGAGAGCCTGAGCCCGCAGACCCGGGCCCAGGCGGTGGCCGAGTACCGGCGCCGGCTGGAGGTGCCGCACGCGATGCAGGCGCTGGTCGGCTCGGCCCGCGGCATCGTCTCGGCGTACACCGAGCGCGGCGACCAGGCGCTGTGGCGGCAGGCCGAGCGGGTCGGGGCGCCGGTGCTGCTGGTGTACGGGCTGCGCGACAAGCTGGTCTCCTACCGCTCGGCCCGCCGCGCCTGCGCGGCCTTCACGGACGCCCGGCTGCTGGTGCTGCCGGAATCCGGGCACGTGGCGATGATGGAGCACCCCGACGAGGTCGCCCGGGCGGTACGGGAGCTGATCGCGCACACCACCGGCTGAGCGCACACCACCGGCTGGGCCCACGGCGCGGGTGGGGCGCGCGCCGCGGCGGGCCGATCGCGCGCCCGGGCGGGGCCGCGCGGGCGGCCGCGCATACCGCCCGGTAACGGCCCGGACCGGGTCGAGGTCACGGCGGTTCACTCGATCAGGTGGCAGGCAGGCATGTGACCGATGGATCGGCCAGGGCCGGTCCTACCTTTCTGCTGTCGGACCGAACAGGTGTGGGGGAGTCGCGGCCGCCGGAGGAACCGGAGGGCGGCCGCGGCCGAGGGGTTCCGGCGGGCCGGGCCCGACCGCCGAAGCGGGCGGGAGCCCGGGGGAACGGAACGCGGCGCGGCCGCGACCGGGCCGCCGGCGGGCCGCACGGAGGCACCGCGGCGCCGGCCCGGGCCGACCGGACCTCCCTTCCCCGACCGTTCCCGCCGTCGTGCGGGGGCGCCCCGGGCGACCGCCCGGGCCGCCCGGAAATCCGTCGATCCGTCCGTGATCCCGCCCAGCGAACCCGCTCTGCCCTGGAGGTCTCCCGTGCGCGTTGCCCTGCTCACCGAGGGTGTCCGTCCACATCCCCGGCGTGGTGCCGGAGGCTGGTGCGAGCGATTGGCCGAGGGCCTGCCGGAGCACGGGTTCGAGCTGTACCTGCTGACCGGCCCGCGGCCGGGGCCGGTCCGGCGGGCCCCGGACACCGCGGAGCGGCTGCCGGCCGTCCTGCGCGGCCCGCACGAGCTGGCACTGTGGGGGCGCCGACCGGGCGGCCGCGCGCCCGGCGCGGTGCGCAGACGCCGGTACGCCGGGGCGTACGAACAACTGGTGCGGGCCCTGGTGCTGCCCGCGGAGAGAGCCGGCTTCGGGCCCGGGCTGTACCGGCTGGCGGCGCTCGCCCGGGAGGAAGGCGGGCTGCCCGCCTTCCTGGCCTCCGCGCACGCCCGCCGGCTGCTGGAGCGGACCTGGCGGCTGCCCGGCGCGGACACCTCGGCCGGGCAGCCGCTGGTGTGCGACGTGCTGGTCGCGGCGGACCTGCTGGAGCAGTGCCTGCGCCCGCTGTCCGCGCCCTGGTACGGCACCGGCCCCGGCGGCCTCGGCGCGGCCGACCTGTGCCACGTGGTCGGCGGCGGTCCGGCCGCGCTGCCCGCCCTGGTGGCCCGGCACCTGCACGGGGTGCCGTTCGTGGTCACCGAGCACGGCCTGCACCTGCGCGAGCAGTACCTCGGCTACCGCGAGGCGCCGTACCGGTGGCCGGTTCGCGCCCTGCTGCTGTCCTTCTTCCGGGCGCTCACCGGGGAGACCTACCGGCAGGCCGCGATACTCACCCCCGGCAGTGCCCACGACCAGCAGTGGCAGCGCCGCTGCGGCGCCGATCCGGCTCGTACCCGGGTGGTGTACGAGGGCACGCCGGCGGTGGACCGCCCGGCCGCCGGGCCGGAGCCCGCGGCGCCGACCCTGGTGTGGGCGGGCGCGCTGGAGCCGGGCCGGGACCTCGAACTCGCGCTGCACGCCCTGGCCCGGGTCCGCGCCGAACTGCCCGGCGCGCGGCTGGTGGTGTACGGCGAGGAGGCGGCGCCCGGCTACCGGGCGCACTGCGCGGCGGTGGCCGAACGGCTGGGAGTGGCCCCGGCGGTGGACTTCGCCGGGCGGCCCGGCTCCCTCGCCGGGGCCTGGGAGTCGGGCACGGTGACGGTCTTCTCGGGGCTCTCCCAGCGCAGCCCCCGGCTGCTCGCGGACGCGATGCTCAGCGGCCGGGCGGTGGTCTCCACCGATGTCGGGGTGGCCCGCGAGGTGGTCGGGCCGACCGGGCTGCTGGTGCCCGCCCGCGATCCGCGCGCCCTGGCCGGCGCCTGCCTGGCGCTGCTGCGCGACGAGGAGCGGCGGGGCCGGCTCGGGCTGGCCGGGCGGCTGCGGGCGCAGGAACGCTTCGCCGTGGAGCCGGTGATCGGCGCGTTCCGGGAGATCTACCTGGAGCTGGTCTCGCAGTACCCGGCCTTCCCCGGCGGCGGGGGCGGCGGGGAGGGCGGGCCCGCGCCGCGCCCGTTCGCCCGTCCCGCCGAGTACTGGCTGGCCGACGGCCCGCGCGGGGGCGGCACCGCGGAGGAGGGGAACGCGAACCCGGACGGGGCGCGGGAGCCGGCCGGGCGGCGTGCCGAACTCGCGGAGGCCCGCTGATGCCGGGCGGCACCCTGCTCGGCGGCAGCGCGGACCCGGTGCGCGAGGTGATGGCGGAGCACCGCGGGCTGTGCGAGCGCGCCGTCGACCCGCTGGAGATCGCCGCCGGGCTGGAGGAGGCCGGGCTCGGCCCGGACACCGCCGCCCGCTGCCGGCACACCGACCTCTTCTCGCTGGCCGAGGAGCTGTACGCCCGGGTGCCCCGCCGCCCGCCGGCGCCCCGGCCGGTGGAGCGGCGGTCGGGCGGAGCCGCCGCCCGGGCCGCGCTGACCGCCGCCGCGCTGGCCGCGCT
>NZ_JBSHAP010000217.1:0-8586 GCF_053611565.1 Kitasatospora sp. NPDC054795 | reverse complement strand
CCGGCGCCCCGCAGGGTCGGCCGGGTCGGCCGGGTCGGCCACGACGGCCCGGCCGGCTCTCACCCCGCCGCGAGCGGCCCCGGATCGGCCACGATGGCCCGGACGACCCGCACCGCCGCGCCCAGCAGCGGGCCCCGGCGGCCCAGCCGGGAGACCGTCAGCCGGTCCTCCGACCAGGGCCGCACCGTCACCCGGGCGGCCAGTTCGGCCCGCATCGCGGGCAGCAGCCAGGGCGCCAGCCGGGCGTAGCCGCCGCCCAGCACCACCTCGGCCGGGTCCAGCAGGTTGACCGCGCCGGCGGCCGCGGTGCCGAGCGCGGCACCGGCCCCGGCCAGCGCCGCGAGGGCGGCCCGCTCCCCGGCCCCGGCCCGGTCGGCGAGCAGCGCCACCCAGTCGCCCCGGGCTCCGGTCAGACCGGCCGCCCGCAGCACCGCCGCCTCGCCCGCGTACTGCTCCAGGCAGCCGTGCGCACCGCAGGCGCAGCGCGGCCCGTCGGGGTGGACCGGCACGTGGCCGAACTCGCCGGCGAAGCCGCCGGCCCCGCGCAGCAGCCGGCCGCCGACCACGATCGCCGCGCCCACCCCGGCCTCGGCGGAGACGTACAGGAAGTCGTCCGGGCCCGCGCCCAGCCAGCGCTCGGCCAGTCCGCCGAGGTTGGCCTCGTTGTCGGCCTCGATCGGCAGCCCGGCCAGGCCGCCGCCGGCCGTGCGCAGCGCCGGGCGCAGCGCGGCGGCCAGCGGGACGTCCTGCCAGCCCAGGTTGGCGGCCCGCTGGAGCACCCCGCCGGAGCCGCCGACCAGCCCGGGCACGGCCAGGGTGAGCCCGGCCGGGCGCAGCCCCGACTCGGTGACGGCCTCGTGCAGCAGGTGGGCGAGGTCGGCCAGCACGGCGGCGGGCTCGCGCCCGTGGTTGGAGACCTCCCGGCGCCGCCACGCGCGGACCTCCCCGCGCAGGTCCACCACGCAGGCTCCCAGGTGGCGCACCCCGATCTCGGCGCCGAGGCCGCCGGGCCCGTCCGGGTTGAGGCCGAGCGCGGTGCCGGGGCGGCCGACCTTGCCGCTGGGCGCGGCGGGGCCCTCCTCGACCACCAGGCCGGCGGCGATCAGCTGTTCGGCGAGCGAGGAGACGGCGGCCCTGGTCAGGCCGGTCCCGGCGGCCACCTCCGCGCGCGAGCGCGGTCCGCCCGCGATCGTCCCGAGCACCAGGGCCAGGTTGGCCCGGCGCATCCCCTGCTGGCTGGCGGGCCCGGTCCGGACCGGATCCGGCTCACGCATAAGGCTCACCTCGCCCCTTTACGGCACATCCGGTGGCATCCCGGGTGCAGCGTAGTCGGGTTCCGGGGGCACCGCCGTCGGCACCGGGACGGGCTCGGCCCGGGTCCGCCCGGCGGGCGGGCCGAAGACCCACCGGCGCATCGCCCGGTAGCGGAACAGCATTGCCACGAAGGTGCCGACGACCATCCCGCTGAGGAAGTCCGCGACCTCCTGCTCGAAGGGCCCGACGTACGGCTCGCGCAGGTCCAGGAGGTACCGGGAGACCACCAGTGGCACGTCGTTGAGGGCGATCGCCACGGCGCTGACCAGGACGAACATCAGCACCTCGCGCTTGCGGCCGGCGGCCCGGAAGGCCCAGCGGCGGTTCAGCACGTACGAGGCGGCGGTGCCGATCACGGTCGCGACGGTCAGCGCGACCACCGGTTTGTGCTCCAGCACCGTGAACTTGAGCTCGAAGTTGATCACCGTGGTGAGCACGAAGCAGCCGCTCCCGACCAGCAGGAACTTCACCAGCCGGCGGTGGCGCACCAGGAAGGGGCGCAGCCGGTCGGGCACCCGGGCCAGGGCGCGCTGCGTGGGGGACGGCATCTCCGCAGTCTCGCACGCGGGGGTACCGCCGGCCCTTCAGACCGCCGGTGGCCCCTTCGGGTCGCCGACGGCCGTCGGACCGGCGGCTCCCGGAGCGCCGGCGCGTGGCCCGGGCCGCCGGTGCGGGCGGCCCGGGCCGGCGGTCAGGCGGCCACCAGCACCGTGGCCCCGGCCGGCTCCAGCGCCAGCTCCAGCACCTCCCGCACGTCCGCCACCGGGTGGACGGTGAGCCGCCCCAGCACCTCGGCCGGGACGTCGTCCAGGTCGGCCTCGTTGCGCCTGGGGATGATCACCGTGGTGACCCCGGCCCGGTCGGCGGCGAGCAGCTTCTGCTTCACCCCGCCGATCGGCAGCACCCGCCCGGTCAGCGACACCTCGCCGGTCATCGCCACGTCGGTGCGCACCCTGCGGCCCGAGAGCAGCGAGGCCAGCGCCGTGGTCATGGTGATGCCCGCGCTCGGCCCGTCCTTGGGGACGGCCCCGGCCGGGATGTGCAGGTGCACGCCGCGGTCCCGCAGCGAGGTGACCGGCAGCTCCAGCTCGGCGCCGCGCGAGCGCAGGTAGGAGAGCGCGATGTGCGCGGACTCCTTCATCACGTCGCCCAGCTGTCCGGTGAGGGTCAGCCCGGTGCCGCCGGTCTCGGCGTCGGCCAGCGAGGCCTCGATGTAGAGGACGTCGCCGCCGGCACCGGTCACCGCGAGGCCGGTGGCCACGCCGGGGACGGCGGTGCGGCGCTCGGCCGGCTCCTGGGCGGACTCCGGCACGTGGTGCGGGCGGCCGATCAGGGCGCGCAGGTCCTGCGGGCCGACGTGGGCGGGCAGCTCGCGCTCGCCCAGTTCGGCCTGCGCGGCGATCCTGCGCAGCACTCGGGCGATCGAGCGCTCCAGGGTGCGCACGCCCGCCTCCCGGGTGTACTCCCCGGCGAGGCTGCGCAGCGCCGATTCGTCCACGGTGACCTGCCCGCCGCCGAGACCGGCCTTCTCCAGCTGGCGCGGGAGCAGGTGGTCGCGGGCGATGGCGACCTTCTCGTCCTCGGTGTAGCCGTCAAGCCGGACCAGCTCCATCCGGTCGAGCAGCGGCCCGGGGATGGCCTCCAGCACGTTGGCGGTGGCGAGGAAGACGACGTCGGAGAGGTCGAGCTCGACCTCCAGGTAGTGGTCCCGGAAGGTGTGGTTCTGCGCCGGGTCCAGCACCTCCAGCAGGGCGGCGGCCGGGTCGCCCCGGTAGTCGGAGCCGACCTTGTCGATCTCGTCGAGCAGGACGACCGGGTTCATCGAGCCGGCCTCCTTGATCGCCCGCACCAGCCGGCCGGGCAGCGCGCCGACGTAGGTGCGCCGGTGGCCGCGGATCTCCGCCTCGTCCCGGACGCCGCCGAGCGCGACCCGGACGAACTTGCGGCCCATGGCACGGGCCACCGACTCGCCGAGCGAGGTCTTGCCGACGCCGGGCGGGCCGACCAGGGCCAGCACCGCACCGCCCGCCCGTCGCCCGCCGGTGCCGCTGGTGCCGCTGGTGCCGCTGGTGGGAAGCGCTCCGCGCTGCCCCTCCTGAGGGCCGCCGGCCGGCCCGAGCCCCTGGTCGGCCCGGCGCTTGCGGACGGCCAGGTACTCGACGATGCGGTCCTTCACGTCGTCGAGGCCGGTGTGGTCGGCGTCCAGCACCGCGCGGGCGCCGGCGATGTCGTACTCGTCCTCGGTGCGCTCGCTCCAGGGCAGTTCCAGGACGGTGTCCAGCCAGGTCCGGATCCAGGAGCCCTCGGGCGACTGGTCGGAGGAGCGCTCCAGCTTGTCGACCTCCTTGAGCGCGGCCTCGCGGACCTTGCCGGGCAGGTCGGCGGCCTCGACCCGGGCGCGGTAGTCGCCCTCCTCGTCGGCCGCCCCGCCGTTCAGCTCGGCCAGCTCCTTGCGGACGGCCTCCAGCTGGCGGCGGAGCAGGAACTCCTTCTGCTGCTTGGCCACGCCCTCCTCGACGTCCTTGCGGATGGTGTCGTTGACCTCCTCCTCGGCGAGGTGGTCGCGCAGCAGGGTGAGCGCGTACTCCAGTCGGGCGACCTGGTCGGCCTCCAGCAGCACCTTGAGCTTCTGCTCGGCGGTGGCGAAGGGCGCGTAGCCGATGTTGTCGGCGAGCTCGCCGACGCCCTCGATCTGCGCCACCCGGTCGACGATCTGCCAGGCGCCGCGCTTGCGCAGCCACTGGGTGGACAGCGCCTTGTACTCCTTGACCAGCTCGGCGGCCCGGCCGGCCACCGGGGTGCCCACCGAAGACTCCCGGAACGGCGTGGTCTCCACCCAGAGGGCGGCGCCGGGGCCGGTGGTGCCGGCCCCGATCCGGACCCGGCGCACGGCGCGCACCAGCGCCGCCGGATCGCCGTCCGCCAGCCGGCCGACCTGCTCCACGGTGGCCAGGGTGCCGGCCGCCGCGTACGAGCCGTCCACCCGCGGGACCAGCAGGACCTGCGGCTTGCCGGTGCCGGTGGCGGCGGCCCGGGCGGCCTCGACCGCGGCGCGCACCTCGGCGTCCTTCAGGTCCAGTGGCACGACCATGCCCGGCAGGACGACCTCGTCGTCGAGCGGCAGCACGGGCAGGGTGAGCGGTGTGGACGTCGATGCCATGATCTCTCCCCAGTCAGTGAACTTGAGTCGACCTGACTAAGGCTTGGCGGGCGCCGGATGTTCCCGGCATTCTGTTCGCCGTGAGCGAACACGAACCGGGCCAGGAAGCCCGCGCCCGACTCCGTCAAGAGAGGGACGGGCGCACCTCGGGGAACCCCGGCACGAGACCCCCGGGGCCCGGACGGCCCCGGCCGGACGACGGCGTCAACGCACCGTCCACACCCGCGCGGACGCACCGCCGGCGGCCGTCGCGACGGCCGGACGCGGCCGGGGCGGGCGCCGCTCGACCCGGCGCAGCCAGCGCCACAGCGCGACCCCGGTGAGCACCGCGGCCGGGTGCCCCACCCCCGTGATCACGTCCCTGTCGGCGGCGATCTGCTGGGCGATCATCAGCCCCGCACCGCCCAGCGCGAGCAGCCGCCCGCGCCAGGAGAGCAGCCCGGCCACGGCGCCCAGGCAGGCGAGCACGCCGTAGCTGACCCCGATGTCCAGGTGGTCCATCGCCTCGGGCGCCATCCGCCCGGTCTCCACCGCGGTGATCACCACCCCCTGGGAGAGCAGCGTGGCCGCGACGTGCCCGACCGCGAACACCGCCGCCGCCCGGGCCGGACCGACCCTGCGCTCCAGCGGGGCGAGAGTGAGGGCGAATCCCCACAGGTAGGGCATCCACACCTCGCCGGCCACCCAGAATCCGCTCAGCACAAGAGCGCGCAAAGGATGCTGGAGCAGGTTGTGCCCGTCCGAGCTGGAGGCCTCCTGCAGCCGCTGGACGAGTTCCGGGTCGGCGAGCCGGGCGAAGGTCGTGGTGACACCCACGACGGCGAGGTACCCGAGCGTGAAGGGCGTGCTCCGGGGTGTCGGCACCCGCCCCAGCAGCCACTGGAGGACGCCGGTACGCAGCCCGAGGCGGAGCATTCCATAGGGCGCTCCCGCGACCCCGCACCCGTCGGCACTCCGTCCGAGTCCCGCCATGACGCCTCCGCTCCACGCCGCAGCCACCGGCTCCCCGCCCGGGCCCAACGTACCGGCGCGCGCCGCGTGTTCCGCCCGGTCGGGTGTTGTCGTGGCCACGGTACGTCGAGGTTCTGAGAGGCACCTGGGAAAAGCCCGTGAAGAACACCGCCGTAGCGGACGGCGGGATTCCCGAAATTGGTCCAGACCTTCTCCCCCACAACGCGACAGTAGGGCCTCTGACCGGCGACTTGGCGTCAACTGAACTGCATACGTACCGTTACGCAGTGAAAATTCGCCGGGTAAGGTATCGGCCCGTGCCCACTCGTGCAGTGGGTCCGAGGGCGGCCCGACAGCCGGCCCACGGGCCGGAAACGTCCGGTCCACCTGCCGGGAAGCATCCACTGTCCGTACGCTGCGAAGTGCGCGGGAGACGTGGGCGGCCGACCATCCGTCCTCGGCTCCCGATCGCGCGGCGGGACGGCGGACCCGGCACAGTCCACGACGGAACAAGACTACGAGCGGAGCCCCGCCATCCCCACAGGTGGCCGGCCCGCAGCCCTGGGGGCGGTGGCGTGACCGTGACAGAAATTCAGCAGGACAACCACAACACCGGTGGCACTGTGAGCAGCCAGCGCAGAGTCCTGGTGGTGGAGGACGAGCCCACGATCGCCGAGTCGATCGCCGCCCGGCTGGGCGCCGAGGGCTTCAAGGTCGCCGTGGCCCACGACGGCCCCGGCGCGGTCGACGGCTTCCACACCTGGCAGCCGGACCTGGTGGTCCTCGACATCATGCTGCCCGGCTTCGACGGGCTGGAGGTGTGCCGCCGGATCCAGGCCCAGCGCCCGGTGCCGGTGCTGATGCTGACCGCCCGCGACGACGAGACGGACCTGCTGGTCGGCCTCGGCGTGGGCGCGGACGACTACATGACCAAGCCGTTCTCGATGCGCGAACTGGCCGCCCGCGTCAACGTCCTGCTGCGCCGCGTCGAGCGCGCCCAGCAGGCCGCCCGCACGCCCGCGCTGGGCAGCCTGCGGTTCGGCGAGCTGGAGATCGACCACGTGCAGCGCCGGGTCCGGCTGGCCTCGGGCGACGTCCACCTGACGCCGACCGAGTTCGACCTGCTCGCCTGCCTGGCCGCCCAGCCGCGCGCCGTGCTCACCCGCGAGCAGCTGCTGGCCGAGGTCTGGGACTGGACCGACGCGTCCGGCACCCGCACGGTGGACAGCCACGTCAAGGCGCTGCGCCGGAAGATCGGCGCCAGCTGGATCCGCACCGTCCACGGTGTCGGCTACGCCCTGGAGGCCCCGCTCTCCTGACGGCATTGATCGGGCGACGGGCCACCGGGGGGCCCGTGTCCGGACGACGCCGTGCCACCACGCGGGGGGACGACGCGGGGACCACAGGGGACAATGACCTTTCCACAGCAACGCAACGGGGAATCCGACGGCACGCGGCAGCAGAACCTGGCCGCCCGCGCCGCCCGCCGGGTCTGGGCCGACATCCGGCCGCTCGATCCGGTCCGCTCGATCAAGGGCAAACTCACCCTGCTCGTGATCGTCTCCGTGTTCCTGGCCACCGGGATGGTGGTCGTGGCGATCCGGTCCGAGACCCAGATCCGGATCATCATGATCTTCTCCATGATCGCCTCGCTGCTCTTCATGCAGTTCCTCGCGCACGGGCTCACCGCCCCCCTGCGCGAGATGACGGCCGCCGCCCGCGCGATGGCCTCCGGGGACTACACCCGCCGGGTCGAGGCGGGCTCGCGCGACGAGATCGGCGAGCTGGCGGCCGCCTTCAACGCCATGGCCGCCGACCTCCAGGCCGCCGACCGGCACCGCCGCGAGCTGGTCGCCAACGTCTCGCACGAACTGCGCACGCCGATCGCCGCGCTGCGCGCCGTCCTGGAGAACGTGGTGGACGGCGTCGTCCAGCCCAATCCGGCCACCCTGGGAGCGGCGCTGGAGCAGACCGAGCGGCTCGGCCGGCTGGTCACCCACCTGCTCGACCTCTCCAAGATCGACGACGGCGTGGTCGCCCTGGACGCCCGCCCCTTCGAGGTGCGCGAGTTCCTGGACGGCGTGCTGCGCGGGGTCACCGTGGACGGCGCCACGGCCGGCGGCGCCTTCTCCCGGCGCGGGGACGTCCGGCTGGCCCTGGAGGTCAGCCCCACCGGCCTGACCGGCGTGGCGGACCCGGAACGGCTCCACCAGGTGGTCGCCAACCTGGTCGACAACGCCTGCAAGCACTCCCCGCCCGGCGGCACCGTGACGGTGCGGGCGAGACCGGAGGGCGAGGAGGGCGGCCTGCTGCTGGAAGTCGAGGACGAGGGCCCCGGCATCCCGCCGGCCGACCGCACCCGGGTCTTCGACCGGTTCAGCCGCAGCGGCACCGCGACCGCCGCCGGACCGGGGGCGGACGGCGGCACCGGCCTGGGTCTGGCCATCGCCCGCTGGGCGGTGGACCTGCACGGCGGGCGGATCGCGGTGGCCGAGTCCCCGCGCGGCTGCCGGATCGAGGTCCGGCTGCCCGGACCGCGCCCAGGTGACGGTCGGGACATTTGTCACAGATCCGACACAGAGGCATACGAAGATCATTAAGGGATTCGACCGAGTTTTTGTCCGGTTTGGTCCTGGTATGCCCACTGATCGGCACCGATCGGTTCCCCTCAGATGCGGCTTTCTAACGCACTTTTTCAGCCAAAGTGCAGGTCAGCACTGTGATCTGGGCGACGCCTGGGCCTCGGGGACTGCGCGATCACTGGTCAGGGGCGTAGCCTTAATCCCCGCTGTCCAAACATCCCAAAAGGAAGCGGAAGAGGGCGGTTGCCGCCGTGTCGCCACAGTCCCCTGAAACCCCCAACAGCTCGGCAAGCTCCACTGGCTTCGGCCCCAATGAGTGGCTCGTCGACGAGATCTACCAGCAGTACCTCCAGGACCCGAACTCGGTCGACCGAGCCTGGTGGGACTTTTTCGCCGACTACAAGCCCGGTACCGAGGTGACCCCAGTGACCCAGGCCGCGACCCAGGCCGGCCCCGCGCCGACCCCTGCCGCTGCCCCCGCGCCCGCTGCTGCTCCGGCCGCACCCGCCGCGGCTGCTGCTCCGGCCGCGCCCGCCGCCGCCCCGGCTGCTCCGGCCGCCCCGGCCGCCGCTCCGGCTC
>NZ_JBSHAP010000216.1:3090-9064 GCF_053611565.1 Kitasatospora sp. NPDC054795 | reverse complement strand
CCCCGCACCCGTGCGGGGAGCCGGGCCGTCGCGTTCGCGGGGCGGGGCGGAAGGGGCCCGGGTGGGCGGGGAGCGGCTCCGGATACCCCTGTGGGGTCACCTGGGCGGTTCGGGCTCCGGGCCGGGTGCGGCACAATGGAAGGCTGCAAGCCGAATTACTCCCGACGACGCCGGAGCGATCTCACGTGGCGGAATACATCTACACGATGCGCAAGGTGCGCAAGGCTCACGGAGACAAGGTCATCCTTGACGACGTGACGCTCAGCTTCCTCCCCGGAGCGAAGATCGGCGTCGTGGGCCCCAACGGCGCCGGTAAGTCCACCGTGCTGAAGATGATGGCCGGCCTGGAGCACCCCTCCAACGGCGACGCCTTCCTCTCGCCGGGCTTCACCGTCGGCATGCTGCTCCAGGAGCCGCCGCTGGACGAGTCCAAGACCGTCCTGGAGAACGTCGAGGACGGCGTCAAGGAGATCAAGGGGAAGCTCAACCGCTTCAACGAGATCGCCGAGCTGATGGCGACCGACTACTCGGACGCGCTGCTGGACGAGATGGGCAAGCTCCAGGAGGACCTGGACCACGCCAACGCCTGGGACCTCGAGGCCCAGCTGGAGCAGGCCATGGACGCGCTGGGCTGCCCGCCCGGCGACTGGCAGGTCACCAAGCTCTCCGGTGGCGAGAAGCGCCGCGTGGCGCTCTGCAAGCTGCTGCTGGAGGCCCCCGACCTGCTGCTGCTCGACGAGCCCACCAACCACCTGGACGCCGAGTCGGTGAACTGGCTGGAGCAGCACCTGGCCAAGTACGCCGGCACCGTCGTCGCCGTCACCCACGACCGGTACTTCCTGGACAACGTGGCCGGCTGGATCCTGGAGCTCGACCGCGGCCGCGCGATCGGCTACGAGGGCAACTACTCCACCTACCTGGAGAGCAAGCAGTCGCGCCTCAAGGTCGAGGGGCAGAAGGACGCCAAGCGCGCCAAGCGCCTCAAGGAGGAGCTGGAGTGGGTCCGCTCCAACGCCAAGGGCCGCCAGGCGAAGTCCAAGGCCCGTCTGGCCCGCTACGAGGAGATGGCGGCCGAGGCGGACAAGATGCGGAAGCTGGACTTCGAGGAGATCCAGATCCCGCCGGGCCCGCGTCTGGGCAGCGTCGTCATCGAGGTCGAGAACCTCAACAAGGCCTTCGGTGAGAAGATCCTGATCGACGACCTGAGCTTCACCCTGCCGCGCAACGGCATCGTCGGCATCATCGGCCCGAACGGCGCCGGCAAGACCACCCTGTTCAAGATGCTCCAGGACCTGGAGACGCCGGACAGCGGCACGGTCAAGGTCGGCGAGACCGTCAAGATCAGCTACGTCGACCAGACCCGCTCCAACATCGACCCGAAGAAGACCCTCTGGGAGGTCGTCTCCGACGGTCTGGACTGGATCAACGTCGGCCAGGTCGAGATGCCGTCCCGCGCCTACGTGTCGGCCTTCGGCTTCAAGGGCCCGGACCAGCAGAAGCCGGCCGGCGTGCTCTCCGGTGGTGAGCGCAACCGCCTGAACCTGGCGCTCACCCTCAAGCAGGGCGGCAACCTGCTGCTCCTCGACGAGCCCACCAACGACCTGGACGTCGAGACGCTCTCCTCGCTGGAGAACGCCCTGCTGGAGTTCCCCGGCTGCGCCGTGGTCATCTCCCACGACCGCTGGTTCCTGGACCGAGTGGCCACCCACATCCTCGCCTACGAGGGCGACAGCAAGTGGTTCTGGTTCGAGGGCAACTTCGAGTCGTACGAGAAGAACAAGATCGAGCGGCTCGGCGCCGACGCCGCCCGTCCGCACCGGGCCACGTACAAGAAGCTGACCCGAGGCTGACACCCAGCCGTCACAACGGCCCGGCAGACTGCCCTCCGGGGCGGCCTGCCGGGCCGCGGCCCGTCGCCGCCACCGTCCGCCGCGTCGCGTCCCGCGCCACCGGCGGTGGACGGCGGCGGGCGACAGGACACCGAGGAGAACTGCCGTGGCTCGCCACATCTACGCCTGCCCGCTGCGCTGGTCCGACATGGACGCCTTCGGGCACGTCAACAACGTGGTCTTCCTGCGCTACCTGGAGGAGGCCCGGATCGACTTCATGTTCACCCAGGCCGCCGCGGCCGGCGCCGGGGAGTTCGCGGGCGGCTCGGTGGTGGCGCGCCACGAGATCGACTACAAGCGTCCGCTGGTGCACCGGCCCGAGCCGGTCACCATCGAGACCTGGGTGACGAAGATCGGCGGCGCCTCGCTGACGGTCTCGTACGAGATCAAGGACGTCGCCGAGGACGGCAGCGACATCGTGTACGTCCGGGCGTCCACCGTGGTCGTCCCCTACGACCTGGCCGAGGGCCGGCCGCGCCGGATCTCGCCGGTGGAGCGGGAGTTCCTCGGCCGCTTCATGGACATAGAGCCGGCCGTCGCCACCGTCTGACCCCACCTGACGATTCGAGCTGAACCGCTGTGACCATCACCGCCCGTCTGGCCCTGACCGACACCGGGGAGGCCGCCGACCTCTCCGCCTTCCTGCTGCGCCTGCTGCGCTTCGACCGGGCGGCGGCCGTCCGGCTCCAGGCGGTGGGCCCGGGCGACGGCGACGGCGTGCTGGCGGTCTTCGGACGGCTGCCGCTGGGCGGTTCGGGCGCGCTGGCGGTCCGTACCGTGCGGCTGGGCGGTCTGGACGGCCCGGTGGACCTGACCGTCTCGGCGGGTCAGCTGCTGGACGGGGTGGACGCCGAGGCGGGCGCCGTCGCGCTGCCCGCGCCGGTGACCGGCCCGGCCTGGGCCGGGCTGCTGCCGCCGCGCACCGGCTGGCGGCCGGTGGGCGCCCCGCCGGTGGCCGAGGTGTACCCCGAACTCATGGCCGGGGTGCAGGAGTTCCGCGAGCGCAGTGAGGCGGTCCCGGCGCACCACCGCGGCCGCACGGTGCTGGACGCGCTGGCCGACGAGATCTGGTCCCGCCCGGTCACGGTGCTGCCCGAGCTGCCGCTGCGCGCGCTGCACGCCGCGTACGTGATCGGCTTCCTGCGGCCCGGTGTGCCGCTGACCGTGCACCGGGCGGGCGGCTGGCTGCGGCTGAGCGCCCCGGCGGGCTCGGTGGCGGTGCGCACGGTGGCCGCGCCGGGCGCGGGGCTGGGGCTCAGCCCGGTCCGGTAGCCGGGCCCGCGAACCCCGGCCCGCGAACCCCGGCCCGCAAGCCCCGGCCCGCAAGCCCGGAAAGACCCGGGGAAGACCCCGGGAACGGCCTCAGCCCGGGGTGTTGATCATCGAGGCGGCGGCGTAGGTCAGGTACTCGAGCAGCTGCTGCTCGTGCTCGGCCGGCAGCTCCAGGCTCGCCACGGCCGCCCGCATGTGGGTGAGCCAGGCGTCGTGCGCGGCCTTGTCGACCTTGAACGGCGCGTGCCGCATCCGCAGCCGGGGGTGGCCGCGCCGCTCGCTGTAGGTGCGCGGGCCGCCCCAGTACTGCATCAGGAAGAGGGCCATCCGCTCCTCGGCCGGCCCGAGGTCCTCCTCGGGGTACATCGGCCGCAGCAACTCGTCCTCGGCGATGCCCTCGTAGAACCGGTGGGCGAGCCGCCGGAAGGCCGGCTCACCGCCGACCTGGTCGTAGAAGGTCTCCTCGCTCAACGTGCCTCGCCGGATCTCTCTCACCCGACCATGGTCGCAGACGCCGACGGGGTCGTACACCGGGACCAAAGGCGTACGACCCCGTCGGGATCGGTGGACGTCAACCGGGGAGGGTCAGTCCTCCCAGCGGAACAGCTTCCAGGAGATGCCGGTCAGCACGGCCGCGAAGAGCAGCAGGCCGCCCATGGTCGGCAGGGCGTCCATGACGCCGCCGCCGCGGGTGAGCACCGACTGGGCGGAGTTGACCAGGTAGTGCAGCGGCATGACCTCGGAGACGGCCTTCAGCCAGCCCGGCGCCCCGTCCAGCGGGAAGAACGAGCCGGACAGGAAGGACATCGGCAGCACGATGATCTGCGAGATGCCGTTGGCCGCCTCCTCGGTCTTGGCGACCGAGCCGGCCAGCAGGCCGATCGACATGAAGGCGAGCGTCGCGCAGGCCACCAGCGGGATGATCAGCCACCAGTTGCCGGTGAGCTTGAGCCCGAAGAAGCTCGTCGCGACCACCAGGAAGACGGCGGTCTGCAGGAACGCGGTCAGCAGCGAGACCAGGATCCGGGAGCTGACCACGGTTCCGGCGTTGATCGGGGCCAGCCGCAGCCGCCGCAGCACCTTGGACTTGCGCCAGTTGACCAGCGTCAGCGCGGCACCGAACACCGCGCCGGTGGCGACGGCCCAGCCGAGCAGGCCGGGGGTGAGGAACTGGATCGGCTTGAGCGACTTGTCCTCGACCTGCTGGGAGTCCAGCACGAAGGCCGGCTTCTGGCCGGTGGCCGCCTGGTTGGCGGTCTGGACCACCGAGTTGAGGATGCCCTGGAGCGCGCCGGCGCGGACCTGGTCGGCGGCGGTGTAGCGCAGCTCGACCGTGCCGTCCGGGCCCTGCTTGATCAGCGCGTCGTAGTCGCCCTTGCGGACCTTCTCCAGCGTGGCGGCCTCGTCGTCGGTCTTCGTGATGGTGAGGACCTTGTCCAGCCCGGCCCGCTCGTCGCCCTGGATCGAGTCGAACAGCTTCACCGCGCCGACCTGCGCCACCTTGGCGTGGGGGCTGCCGGAGCCCTTGGTCACGCTGCCGAAGAACACCAGGAACACCAGCGGGAACAGCAGGATGAAGAAGGTCGCGGTGCGGTCGCGCTTCATCCCGAGCAGCATGGCGCGGGACAGGCTCCAGAACGCGCTGACCCGCTCCCGCTCGTCGGTGGCGGGGCCGCCGCGCCGGGCCGGGGCCTGCGGCTCGGTGGAGGTGCTGGCGGTCATGCGCGGAACTCCCGTCCGGTCAGCTGGAGGAAGACGTCCTCCAGGGTGGCGCCGCGCACTTCCAAGCCGCGCAGCGCGTTCTGCTCGGCGAGGACGCTGAGCACCGGGGCCGGAACGCGGGTGGAGACGGAGAGCGAGACGGTGTCGTCCTCCAGGTTGGCGATGTCCGCGCCGGCCGCGGTCATCAGCTCCCGGGCCCGGGCGAGCGGGAGTTGGCCGGAGGCCACGCTGATCCGGACGGTGTCGTCGATCTCGCGGATCAGTGCCGCCGGGGCGCCGGTGTGGAGGATCTTGCCGTGGTCCATGATCGAGACCCGGTCGCAGAGCACCTCGGCCTCGTCCAGGTAGTGCGTGGTCAGCACGACCGTGCGGCCCTCGGCGTTGATGTCCCGCAGGAGGTCCCACAGGTTGCGCCGGGACTGCGGGTCGAGTCCGGTGGTGGGCTCGTCCAGGAAGACGAGCTCCGGGTCGTGCGCCAGTGCGCAGGCGATCGACAGGCGCTGGGCCTGGCCGCCGGACATCTGGTCGGTCAGGGTCTCGGCCTTGTCCGAGAGGCCGACCCGCTCCAGCATCGCATCGGCCCGCTTGGGGCCGACCCCGTAGAACGACGCGAAGGTGCGGATGGTCTCCCGGGCCGTCAGTTTCCGGAAGAAAGCGGTCGCCTGGAACTGCACGCCGATTCGCGGCAGCAGTTTCGGATTGCGCGGCCAGGGCTCCATGCCCAGTAGCTGGATCCGGCCCTCGTCCGGTTTCCGGACTCCTTCCAGGATCTCCATCGTGGTGGTCTTCCCGGCGCCGTTGGGGCCCAGGATCCCGTAGAACTCGCCGGCCTCGACGGTGAACGACACCCCGTCGACGGCCTGCACATCCCCGTACCGCTGACGTATGCCGTCAGCGGATATAGCAGCAGTCATGTGGCCTGAGCCTAGGGGCTGTGAAGACTCCTGTGCACATCCGTGCGAGCGAGTTTGCGGATATTTTGAAGAGGGGTCAAACAAAGTCGGGCCGGGCGGATGTCGAATTACGCCCCGCCCCCCCCGGGGTTGGACATAAGGCCCCACAGGAAAATATGTTGGGGGGGTTGATCCGCG
>NZ_JBSHAP010000216.1:0-3080 GCF_053611565.1 Kitasatospora sp. NPDC054795 | reverse complement strand
GGTGTTTTTCACCCCCCTTCCCCCCCCGGTGTGTGCTTTTTTGTTTATTTTTTCAAGTGCCCAAAACAACGCGGGGGGGGGGGCCCTGCCCACCCCCCCCCCCCCCGACCGGAGTTGGCACTGACGGCCCATCAGGAAATGATGTGGCGGTCTTTCAGCCGCGGTGCACGGTGATGGTGGTCCAGGCACCGACATGAATCCGGTCGCCGTCGTTCAGCGGGATCGCGGTGTGCGGGGTGATCGGCTCCGCGCCGCCGTTCACGGTGGTGCCGTTGGTCGAGTCCTGGTCGACCAGGACCCAGCTGCCGTCCGCCTGTTCGGCGAGCAGCGCGTGCTGGTGCGAGGCGCCCGGGTCCTCCGGCGGGACGGACAGGTCGATCTCCGGCACCGTGCCGCGGTGCTGGCTGCGCCGTCCGATCCGCAGCTGACCGCGGCCGGTCAGCGGGATCCGGCGCTCGGGGCAGTACGGCGGGAAGAACAGGCCGGCCGCCTCGGGGCCGCTGCGGGCCATCATCTCGGTGAAGTAGTCCCGGTCGGCCGCGACCACGGCGATCCAGTTGGTCCGCACCGGCTCGGCCGGGGCGGGTTCCTGGGGTTGCTGCGGCTGTGCCTGCTGCGGCGGGGCCAGGTTGAAGGAGGTGCCGAAGTCGCCGCCGCGGCTGTTCGGGCCGGGGCCGGCCGGATGGGCGTAGACCGGGCCGGAGTCCTCGCGCACGGAGGTGTCGGGGAACGCGCCCTCCGGCGCGGGCCCCTCGCCCCCGGCGTGGTGGCCGGGAGGTGCCGCCGGCCCGGTGCCGGGCTGGGCGGGCGGGTAGCCGTAGGTGTGTGCGGGGGCCTGCGGCTGCTGCTGGACGGGCGGCGCGACGGCCTGCTGGGCGGCCGGCGGCTGTCCGAACGGTGACTCTCCGAACGGCGGCTGGCCGGCCGGGGCGTGACCGAACGGCGGCTGTCCGAACGGGGGCTGTTCGAACGGCGGCCGGCCGGCGGGCGCGTGACCGGGCGGGGCCTGCGGCGGGGTGCCGCCGTAGGCCGCCGGAATGTTCAGCGGCGGCTGCTGGGCCGGGCCGGGCGGGAGGTGGCCGGCGCCGGGCATCTGGCGGCGCGAGGGCGTGGAGAGCTCGTAGTCGTAGCCGCACTCCTCGCAGAACCGTCCGGTCTGCGGGCTGCGGCAGATCGGGCAGAAGGTCAGGCCCGCGGTGAGGCCCTGCGGCCCGGCCTGGGGCTGGACGGCCCCGTGCGGGGGCGGGGGCACCATGCCCGGGGGCGGCAGGGGTGCCCCGGGCGGCGGGACGGCTCCCGGGGGGACGGCCCCCGGCGGCATCGGCGGCGGAGGCGGCGGAGCGCCGAAGGACGCGCCGCCGTACCCCGGGTGGTGTCCGGCGTGCGCGCCGGGCGCGGGGTCGGCCCCGGGCGCCCCCGGGTAGCCTCCGTGCGCCCCCGGCGTGGGGGCCGGCGGAGTCATCGGGAAGCCGCAGAAGTCGCACCAGTCCTCGGCCTGCGACTCGTGGCCCCTCGGGCAGATCGGCATCAGGTCCCCCTCGTTTCGGGCCGGCTCGGTGCGGCGTCGCGCCGGGGTGCCGGCCCGGTCACGTCTTCAGCGGTCACTTCTTCACACGTACCGTCTTGGTCGACCGGGTCTCAAGGGTCATCGAGTCGGCCTCGCTCACGTTCTTACGGAACCGAACCGTACCCTCCTTCGGGTCCACCACGTCCACCACCTTCTGGAGCAGCTTGTAGGTGCCCTCGTTCCCGGTCGAGTGGGCGATCCGGACGGCCGCGCCCAGCTTGGCGGTCGCGCGGTCGACGTCCCCGGCCCGGTGGGCCTCCAGGCCCTCCTGGATGGAGGAGGCGAGCTCGGCCTGCCCGGTGTAGTGGGCGACCTGCGGGCTGATCCGGGTGGAGGAGGCCAGGTCGTCGGTCCAGACCGCCTTGACCAGGCCCTGGGTGAGCACCTCCGGGGTGCCGCCGGCGACCTGGTCGGGCAGTACCAGGCTGATCCGGGCGGCCAGCATCTCGTTGCCGACCGAGGCGGCCGGCACCTCGACGCAGACGTGGTAGTCGCGGCTCTCGTCGCCCCAGGAGCCGGTGGGGTAGTCGCCGGCCCGGGGCCCGGCCTCGGTGCGGCGGGAGGTCAGGTCCTCGACCGCGGGGGCGACCTGCTTGACGAACCTGACCGTGGCGTTGGCCGGGGTCCAGATCCGCAGGGCGACGTCGGCGACCTGCTTGCCCATCGCCCCGGCCATCATCGAGCGGAAGTCCTCGGCCAGGCCGGAGGGTTCGGCGACGATGTCGGTGGTGCCGAGCAGCGCCGACGAGATCCTGCGCAGCTCGTCGATCCGCCAGTCGGTGCCCACGCCGCGGCAGTCGGCGGTGAAGTGGCCGGTCACCAGTTCGATGGTGCGGGCCAGGTCCTCGGCGGACTCGTGCTCGTTGTTGCCGTCGGTGAGCAGGACGGCGTGCCGGATGGCGATGTCGCGGCGGGTGAGGAAGAGCTTGTCGGCCTTGGCCAGCCAGGTGCCCATCGCGGTGCCGCCGGCGGCGGTGAGCCGCCGCAGCGACTCCTTGGCCTGCCCGCGGGTGGTGGCGGAGGCGATGGCGAGGGTGCCGTCGCCGGGGTAGATGTCGCGGGCCTCGTGGGTGCCGGCGACCACGGCGAAGGCGGTGCCGTCGCGCAGTGCGTCGATGGCGGCGGCGGTGGCCTCGCGGGCGCCGTTGATCTTGCTCTTGGGGTAGTCCATCGAGCCCGAGCAGTCCACCAGGACGACCACGGCGGCCGCGGTGCCGGTGCCCGCCGGGGTGGCGTCGGCGAAGCCGAGCGGCCGGCCGCCGGAGGTGCCGCCGCCGGTCGCGGTGACGGTGACGATGGCGTTGACCTCGCGGGCGCCGTCGGCCAGGTACTCGTTCTGGAAGATCTCCACGTTGAACCTGGGCAGGTTCGGCTTCGCCAGTGTTGCCATGGGGCGGTCGGCTCCCGTCGGGTGAGGGGTGGACGTGCTCAGGACGGTGGGGCGGCCCGCCGGGCCCGCCGGGCCCGCCGGGCGGGCCGGCGGGCCGTGCTGCCGGGGCGTCCGGCGGATGGT
>NZ_JBSHAP010000215.1:0-9361 GCF_053611565.1 Kitasatospora sp. NPDC054795 | reverse complement strand
GCCCGCGCACCGCGCGCGGGCCGCTCGGCGCCCGGCGGCAGGGTGCCCTTGAGCGGCCCCCACTCGTTCGGGTCCGGCACGCCGGCCGGCTGCATCTTGCGCCGGGCCGGCCCGCCGCCGTGATCGGACTCGCCCGGCTCCTTGGCGCCCGGCCAGTCCTTGGCGACCCGCGCCGCGAGCACGAACTCCTTGCGCAGCGGGTTCCCCTCGAAGCCGTCCGGCAGCAGCAGGGTGGCGAGGTAGGGGTGCCCGGGGAAGTCGATGCCGAACATCTCGTGGGTCTCGCGCTCGTGCCAGGCGGCACCGGCGTAGACGGCGACGGCGGTCGGCAGCGCCGCCTTGTCGCGCGGCACCCGGGTGCGCAGCGCGAGGTGCCGCACGCCCGGCGCCTCGACGGCGGCCAGGTGCGCGACCACGGAGAAGCCCTCGGCGAGCTCGTCGACGGCGCTCAGCCAGTCGAAGAAGCCCAGCCCCAGGACGTCCCGGGCGTTGGTGAGCGCCTCGATCCAGTTCTCGGCCGGGACGTCGACGGTGATCAGCCCGTACGCCTCGGCGCCGGTCGCCCACTCCCCGACCGACGCCGCGCACTGCTCGGCGGAAGTCACGAGACCCCTCCCTCGGTCGAAGAGCCGGCCGGCGCCCCGGTCGGGGATCCGGTCTCGGGAACGTCCCCGGAACCCGTCCCGGTGCCGTGCGAGGGCCCGGTCACCAGCGGACGGCGCAGCGCCGACGCGGGCGCCGCGTAGCGGTCCGGCAGGGACTCGGCGGCGATCTTCTCCTGGAGCTTGAGGATGCCCTGGAGCAGCGCCTCCGGCCGCGGCGGGCAGCCTGGTACGTAGACGTCCACCGGGATGATCTGGTCCACGCCCTTGGTGACCGAGTAGGAGTCCCAGTACGGGCCGCCGGAGTTGGAGCAGGCACCGAAGGAGATGACGTACTTCGGCTCGGGCATCTGCTCGTAGAGGCGCTTGACGGCGGGCGCCATCTTGTCGGTCACCGTCCCGGAGACGATCATCAGATCAGCCTGCCGGGGTCCGGGCGCGAACGGGATGACACCCATCCGGATGAAGTCGTGCTTGGCCATGGACGCGGCGATGAACTCGATCGCGCAACAGGCCAGGCCGAAGTTGAAGCACCAGAGGCTGTAGCGGCGGCCCCAGTTGAGCACCACCTTGACCGGGTCCGGCGCGAGCCGGGCCAGCGGGCCGATGCCGCGGCGCTCGACGGCGCCGGGGCGCGCGGGGTCCGGCAGGCCGAGCGGAACGGGACCGCCCTCGGCGCCGCCGTGCGAGTGGGAGTGCGTCACGTCCATTCCAGAACGCCCTTCTTCCAGGCGTAGAGCAGCCCGACCGCGAGGAAGCCGATGAACAGGAACATCTCGATCAGGGTTCCGGCGCCGTACCCGGCGGTGGCGAAGACGGTCGCCCAGGGGAACAGGTAGATCGCGTCCACCGCGAAGATCACGTACAGGAAGGCGTACACGTAGTAGCGGATCTGGGTGTGCGCCCAGTCCTCACCCACCGGGTCCACTCCGCACTCGTACGTGAGGAGCTTCTCGGGCGAGTACACCACGGGTCGCAGCAGCCGGTTGGCGGTGAACGCCACGGCGACGAAGAGCACCCCGACGACGGCCAGCAGACCCATCGCGGCGTACGCGTCGAAGTAGCCGCTGCCGACCGCCGGGTCGGCCGCGACGGCAGCCGCGTGCTTCCCCTCCATGCCTTCGCCTCCACCTCGGCCGAGAACCCGCCCTAAGGACAGTTCTACGACGTTTACTCTCACGGGCCTAACGATGGCCAAAGCGTGAGTCTAAGGGGACCTCTCCGCTCCGCCCGAAACCTGCTCGGTCCGCAAGACGGCCGGTGGACACCGTGGCGGACCGCCGGCGACCGGGCCCGGGGGTGGGGTTAACCCCCGGCCGGGAAGATGTATCACCCCCATGGCATCCCCCGCCCGCCGTTCGGGAAGCTTGGTCCAGCCGCACGACGAAGAGGGACGGTAGATCCGATGAAGCCGCTGCACCGCGCCGTGGACGCCATCAAGGAGCAGGACGCTCGGATGGAGCGCCAGCCGCTGTACGGCAAAAGGATGTGGCACCAGGTCGGACGACTGCTGCTCAACCTGCCGCTCGGCATCTTCGGCTTCGTGCTGGCCGTGGCCACGCTCTCGGTCGGCCTGGGGCTGTCGATCACCGTGATCGGCCTGCCGCTGCTGGCCGGCGGCCTGGCGCTCTCGCGCTCCCTGGGCACGCTGGGCCGGCGGCGGGCACGGTCGGCCTACGACTCCGGGATCGACGAGCCGCAGCCGGTGGAGCCGCGCCGCCCGGGGCTGGTCGGCTACACCATCGCCCAGCTCACCGACCTGCTGAACTGGCGCTCGGCGCTCTACAACGTACTGATGCTGCCCTGGGGCGTGCTCAGCTTCGCGCTGACCCTGATCTCGGTGATCGCGCTCTGGCCGGTGCTGCCCTGGGTGGTCCGCGGGCTGGCCGCGGTGGACCGCATCCTGATCGAGTCGCTGCTCTTCCCGGGCGCCCTGGCCGAGCGGGTGCGCGAGCTGGAGGACGACCGCGGAACCGTGGTCGACACCGCCGCCGCCGACCTTCGCCGGATCGAGCGCGACCTGCACGACGGGGCCCAGGCCCGGCTGGTCGCGCTGGCGATGGACCTCGGCATGGCCAAGGAGCGGCTGCGCGAGGTGGAGTCCGAGGACGACATGGCGGCCGCCACCAGGATGGTCGACAACGCCCACGGCGAAGTGAAGCTGGCCCTCCAGGAGCTGCGCGACCTGGCCCGCGGCATCCACCCGGCGGTGCTCACCGACCGCGGCCTGGACGCCGCGCTGTCCTCGGTCGCCGCCCGCTGCACCGTCCCCGGCGGGGTCCGGGTGAACGTCGACCTGACCGGCCCGGACGGGCAGCCCGAGCGCCCCGACTCGGCGGTCGAGGGCATCGCCTACTTCACCGTCAGCGAGTTGCTGACCAACGTCTCCAAGCACGCCGGCGCCCGCTCCGCCTCGGTCGAGGTCTGGCGCTCGGAGCACCAGCTGATGGTGCTGGTCCAGGACGACGGTAAGGGCGGCGCGGCCCCCTACCCGGGCAGCGGACTGGCCGGGCTGGCCGAGCGGATCCGCGCGGTGGACGGGGTCTTCCTGGTGGACAGCCCCGAGGGCGGCCCGACCACCGTCACCGTCGAGCTGCCCTGGCGCACCCGCGCCGCACGCCGCTGAGCGGCCCCTCCCCCGGACACGGCAGGGCGCCGGGACCTCGTCGAGGCGGAGACGAGGTCCCGGCGCCGGTCCGGTACGGCACCCGGCCCGCTGAACCCTTGCGCGGCGTGCGGTCCGGCGTCCCCGTACCGGGGCTCAGGGCGAGGTCTGGGCGGCTGCCAGCTCGCCGAGGGTGACGTCGGCGGTCTTGGTGGCTCCGCTGCGGGTGTAGGTGACGGTGACCTTGGTGCCCGGGCTGAGCGAGGCGAGCGCGGTGGTGAGCGCGTTCAGCGAGTCCACCTGGGTGTCGCCGATCTTGGTGATGACATCCCCGGCCTGGAGACCCGCCGAGGCCGCAGCCCCGCCCGGAGTGACCTCCACGATGACCGCGCCGGAGGGCTGGAACTGCTGGTTGAAGCTGGTCCGGGCGGTGATGCCGAGCGCGGCCCGGCCGGAGTTGGTCACCTTGCCCTGCTTGATCAGCTGGTCGGCGATGTTGGTGATGGTGCTCGCCGGGATGGCGAAGCCGATGCCGGGGGCGGCCGCGCCGTTGGTCTGCGGCTCGGTCGCGGCGAGGGTGTTGATGCCGATCACCTTGCTGTCCAGGTCGGCCAGCGCACCGCCGCTGTTGCCGGGGTTGATCGCCGCCGAGGTCTGCACCATGTTGCTGATCGTGGCGCCCGGCGACCCCGGGCCCTGCGGCTCGGAGACGGTCCGCCCGATGGCCGAGACGATGCCCTGGGTGACGCTGCTGGAGAGACCCAGCGGGCTGCCCATGGCGAGGGTGATCTGGCCGATCTGGACCTTGCCCGAATCGCCGAAGCTGGCCGGCTTGAGACCGCTCGGCGGGTTGTTCAGCCGGATCACCGCGAGGTCGGAGTCGGGGTAGCTGGCGACCAGGCCGGCGTCCAGCGCCGTGGTGCTGTTGGCGAGGGTCACCGCGAAGGTGGTCGCGGTGCCGACCACGTGGGCGTTGGTGACGATGTCGCCCTTGTCGTCGTAGACGATCCCGGACCCGAGGCTGTCGCCGGTGGTGATCTGCACCACGGAGGGCAGCACGTTGGCGATCACCGCCTGGTAGGCGTCCTGCAACTGGATCCCGCCGTTCGACTGGCCGGACGACGAGGCGGCCTGCGGGGAGCCTGCGGCCGGGGACGGACCGGTGGCGGCGACGGTGGACGAGGAGGACGTGCCGCTGCTGCACCCGGCCAGTGCCAGCGCGGCCGCCAGCGCCACCGCGACGGCCCCCGGCAGCCGCCCGCCCGCCGGCTTCGGCCCGATCGGCCGCGGCCCGACGGGCAGGGGGTTGGCGTGTTCCTTGTGACGGCGCACCTGGCTGCCTCCGATTCGTCACCGCGCCGAACGGGCGCAGGTGTGGACGCACGGAAATCCTGCCCAGCTTTTCACCGTTTTGTCCGCTTTGCGGCTCCGACTCGCCCGAACGTGGCGATCGAATCCGAACGCCTAGGATCGGCACATGACTTGGTTGATCACCGGCGGTGCCGGATACATCGGCGGACACGTCGTCCGACAGCTGCTCGACGCCGGGGAGCGCGTCGCCGTCCTGGACGACCTCAGCACCGGCGACGCCTCCCGGCTGCCGGCCGGCGTCCCCCTGATCGAGGGCTCCACCCTGGACCGCGCCGCCCTGGACGCCGCGATCCGCGAACACGGCATCGAGGGCATCCTGCACTTCGCCGCCAAGAAGCAGGTCGGCGAGTCCGTCGAGCAGCCCTTCCTGTACTACCGCGAGAACATGATCGGCCTCCAGACCGTCCTGGAGGCCGCCGCCGAGGGCGGGGTGAAGCGCTTCCTCCTCTCCTCCTCCGCCGCGGTCTACGGCATGCCGGACGTCGACCTGGTCACCGAGTCCACGCCCTGCGCCCCGATGAGCCCGTACGGCGAGACCAAGCTGGCCGGCGAGTGGCTGGTCGCCGCGGCCGGCAAGGCCCACGGCATGTCCACCGTGGCCCTGCGCTACTTCAACGTGGCCGGCGCCGCCTCCCCCGAGCTCTCCGACGCCGGAGTCTTCAACCTGATCCCGATGGTCTTCCAGCGGCTCACCGCCGGCGAGGCCCCGCGGATCTTCGGCGACGACTACCGGACCCCGGACGGCACCTGCGTCCGCGACTTCATCCACGTCTCCGACATCGCCTCGGCGCACGTGGCGGCCGCCAAGCGGATGGCCGCCGACCCGGCCGGCGCGACCTCGCTGGTGCTGAACATCGGCCGCGGCGAGGGCGTCAGCGTCAAGGAGATGCTGGAGGTGATCGGCAAGGTCACCGGCTACGACACCGCCGCCGAGGTGACCCCGCGCCGCGCCGGCGACCCGGCCCGCGTGGTGGCCTCCGCCGACCTGATCCACCGCGAGCTGGGCTGGACCGCCCGTCACGACGTGACGGAGATGGTCTCCTCCGCGTGGGACGGCTGGTGCAGCCGCCACCCCGGGGCCCGCAAGGCCTGAGGCCCGACCCGGCGCCGCCGCTCCGGCGGCGCCGACCCGGCGGTGTCCGCCCCGCGGTTCAGCGGGCGGGCACCGCCGTGCCGTAGAAGGCGTCCAGCGCGTACACGCAGCGGTCCTTGGAGCCGACGAAGACCCGGCCGCCGACCGCCACCGGCGAGCCGGTGAGCTCGCCCTTGGTGCCGAGCTCCCAGCGCAGCTGACCGCTCGCCAGGTCCAGGGTGTGCAGCGAGTGGTCCCGGCTGCCCAGGTGCACCAGGCCGTCGGCCACCGCCGGGGAACCGACGATCTCCCCGCGGGCGGTGTAGCGCCAGCGCTCCCGGCCGCCGGCCGCCTCGAAGGCGTACAGCACCTCGCCGTTGCCGACCAGCACCATGCCGTCCGCGACCACCACCGGGTCGGCGCCCTGGCGGCGGCCGGTGACCCCGCGCCAGCGGTCCAGGCCGGTGGCCGCGTCCAGCGCGTAGACCGTGCCCAGGTAGTCGGCCACGTAGACCGCGTCGGCGTCCAGGGCGGGCGGGGTGAACAGCACCACCGGGGCCTCGAAGCGCCAGCGCTCGACCCCGCTGGCCGCGTCCAGCGCGTACACCCGGGTGCCGGCCGACACGTACAGCACGCCGCCGCGCTCCACCGGGTGCGAGGGCACGTCCTCGCCGACCGGGAAGGACCAGCGCAGGCCCGCGCCGCGCGGGTCGACGCAGCGCAGCCGCCCGCCGCCGTAGTAGTAGGCGGCGCCGCCCACCAGGACCGGGCCGGACTGCGGGTTCTCGTAGTCCTGCTGGGCGTCGTCCGCGCGCCACAGCTCGGCGCCGTTGGCGGCCGAGCGGAGCTGGACGCCGCCGCCCCTGATGCCGCAGCAGAGCACGCCGTCGGCGGCGGAGAGCGAGTAGACCCAGCCGTCCAGCGAGGTGCGCCAGCGCTCGGTGCCGTCCGCGGCGTCCACGGTGTACAGGTGCGGGCCGTCCGCCGCGTGCACCCGGCCGGCGTCCACCGCGAGCGCCCAGGCGACGTCCCGGGTCTTGTAGCGGCGCTCGCCGGAGGCGATGTCCAGCGCGTGCACCTCGAAGCTGGAGACGAAGAGCGTGCCGTCCGCGACCACCGGGGTGCCCCAGACGTCGTTGGACATCCGGAACCGCCAGGGGCGCCAGCGGGCGAC
This sequence comes from Kitasatospora sp. NPDC054795, assembly GCF_053611565.1. Lineage (NCBI taxonomy): Bacteria > Bacillati > Actinomycetota > Actinomycetes > Kitasatosporales > Streptomycetaceae > Kitasatospora > Kitasatospora sp. NPDC054795. The sequence continues at coordinate 2,537 of NZ_JBSHAP010000215.1, read as the reverse complement.
CGGCGCGGGCGGCGGGGTGGGGGCCCGGCGGACCCAGTCGGTCGTGGCCGGGGCGGTGCTCGGGCCGGGCTGCTCGTACTCGGCCCGCGGGCCCGGGCCTATCCGCACCGAGGCACCGGACAGCTGCACCTCGACGGAGCCGCCGGTCGGCGCCCGGTGCCGGTTCGGGGAGGCGATCTTCGCGGTCGGGATCTCGGCGTCCGAGTGCGGGCCCGGCTGCGGCAGGCTGTGCACCGGCCCGGCCGGCGACTGGGCGTGCCGCCCGCCCGGGTTGGTGCGCGGGTCGGCCGGCCCGAGGTGCTGCGGCGGGACGTGGGCGGGCGGGACGTGCGCGGGCGGGCCCTGGGGATGCGGGGGCGGCTGGGCCGGGCCGGCCGGCGGGCGCGACGGCGGGGCGGCCGGACGGCGGCCCCGCTTGCGCTCGATCAGCTCCAGCGCGTTGGCCGGCAGCCACTCCCCGGCCTCGCCGGAGGCGTCGTCCCGGGAGAAGAGGTGCGGGGCCAGCTCGGTCTGGATCTGCGCCGGGGTGGGCCTGCGCTCGGGGGCCTGCTGCATGCAGGCGCGGACCAGGTCCATCAGCTCCGGCGGCATGCCGGTCAGGTCCGGCTCCTCGCGCAGCAGCTGGAACACCGTCTCGACGGGGTTGGAGCCCCGGTAGGGCGGGTGCCCGGTGGCGCAGAAGACCATCAGCGAGCCGAGCGAGAAGACATCGCTGGCGCCCCGGACGGTACGGCTGTCCCGGGCCTGCTCGGGGGACATGTAGGCGGGGGTGCCGACCGCGACGTTGGTCATGGTGAGCCGGGTGCTGGACACCCCGGCCGCGATGCCGAAGTCGATCACCTTCGGGCCGTCCTCGACCACCAGGACGTTGGAGGGCTTGAGGTCGCGGTGGATCAGCCCGGCCGCGTGGATGGACTGGAGGGCCTCCGCGATGCCGGCGACCAGCCAGCGGGTGGCCTCCACCGGCAGCGGGCCGCAGTCCTCGACCAGGTCCTCCAGCGAGGGGGCCGGGATGTACGCGGTGGCCAGCCAGGGCACCCGGGCGTCCGCGTCCGCGTCCACCACGGCCGCCGTGTAGAAGCCGCCGACCGTCTTGGCCGCCGCGATCTCCCGGGCGAAGCGGACCCGGAACAGCTCGTCCTCGGCCAGCTCACCCCGCACGGTCTTGATGGCCACCCGCCGCCCCGACGCGGAACGCGCCAGGTAGACCAGCCCCATCCCACCCGCGCCGAGCCGCCCCAGCACCTCGAAGGGCCCGATCCGCCTCGGATCGTGCGCCGTCAGCTGGTCCACTCCGCTGCCACCTCCCCGTTGTCCGCACCCGCCGCGTGGTGCCGGACCCGATTCTCCAATGCCGTCCTACGCATATCCAACCTCCCCCATCCCCCGGAACCCGTCGTCCGGGCCCGGACGACGCCCCGGACAGCCCTCTGACCAGCGAGGACGGAACGGCCGGATCCTGACGCCCGCTCCGGGGGCGGCTTGCGCCCGGAGCCACGGACCGTCCACTTCCGGACGGGACCGCACCCTTCGGCCGTCGTCACGCTCTGTCACACAACCACCCCTCAGCGGACTCGCCGTCACGCTGTGAGGTCAAAAGCACACGGGGGGGCTTCAAGAGGGGCTTCGAAGCCCGGTGAATATCCGTCCGAAGTGGTTCATGCCGCTATACCAACCCCCGTGCGGAGTAATAGTCGCATCACCGAATCGCGCCAAGATCGTGCCACGGTAAGCTGACGGCATGACAGGACAAGTTCGCACCGTCGACGGTCGCGTCGCCGGGCGACGCGGACAGGAGACGCGGCAGAAGCTGCTCGATTGCCTCCGCGAGATGCTCAGCACGTCGCCCTATCGGGACGTCAAGGTCATCGACGTCGCCCGTATGGCGGGTACCTCCCCCGCGACCTTCTACCAGTACTTCCCGGATGTCGAGGGCGCTGTCCTCGAAATCGCCGAGGAAATGGCCAAGGACGCCGACCAGCTCAAAGAGCTGGTGGCCGGAAAGTCCTGGGCAGGGAAGTCCGGACCGACCACTTCGGAAGAACTGGTCGACGGATTCCTCGCCTTCTGGCGCAAGAACGACGCCATTCTCCGAGTGGTCACGCTCGGTGCCGCCGAAGGGGACAAGCGGTTCTTCAAGATCCGCATGACGGTCCTCAACGCGGTCGCCAAGCCACTCGCGGAGGCCGTCAAGGAACTCCAGGCGAAGGGTCAGGCCGACAAGTCGCTCGATCCGAACGCCGTGGCCGGGGCCCTGGTCTCGCTGCTCGCCTCGGCGGCCGAGCACCAGAAGGCCTTCACCTCCTGGGGCGTCAAGGTCAAGGACCTCAAGCCCAACCTCGCTCCCCTGGTGTACCTGGGCGTCACCGGCAAGAAGGCGCCCAAGTAGGACCGTTCTCCGACCCATCATCCGCTCCGCGCGCAGCCCCGGCCTCCTGTCCGGGGAACGACGGACGGCGGCCGTGTCCTCGGGGGAGGTCCGCCGACGTACCGCACGCGCGCCAGACATGCCGGTGGGCGGGCACCCGGGACAGGGT
>NZ_JBSHAP010000214.1:0-9362 GCF_053611565.1 Kitasatospora sp. NPDC054795 | reverse complement strand
GCACGGGCGGGTGAACTCCCCGCCCGGGCCGCCGCGTCGTCCGCCGCCGGGGCTACCAGGGGCCGTACGGACCGGTGTTGCTCCGACCGCCCCGGCCGCCGCTGCCTCCGGTCAGTGCCCGGATCGCCGGGCGGACGTCCACCACGTAGACGATCGAGGCAACCAGACCGGCCAGGGTGCCGATGCCGGTGAAGAAGTTCACCCCGAACAGGAAGTCCCAGCCGAAGGAGATCGCCAGGATCGCCACCCAGAAGCCCTTGGTCTTCTTGTCGGCCGCCCGGTAGGCGTCCTCCCGGCGGGTGACCGCGTCGACCAGGGCGAACAGCTTGTAGCCGAGGATGGCGATGGTCGCCCACCAGATCGGGTTCAGATAGGAAAAGGCCAGAATCTGCAACACTCCGACCATTTCGATCTCCTCTGCTCTCGACTCCGGCACTGCGACCGCCGCCCATCCTGGCACGACGACCGTCCACAACGGGGTCAACGTCCTACGGTCACCTACTGTGCCCCTCGGGGCGCCACGTCACTCCGCGGCGTCGGCGGCGCCCTTGCGGGCCCGGGCGGGCTTCTTCGGGGCGGGCTCGGCGCCGCCCTCCGCGGCCGGGGCGGGCTCGGCCGGCTCCGCGGCCCCGACCGGCTCCACGGTCAGCTCGGGCCGCTCGGACGGCTCGCCCTCCTCCGAGGCTCCCGGGCGGGCCTTGTCCACCACGACCTTGCCGCGCTCGGCCAGCTCGTCGTAGGTCTCCTTGGCCTTCACCGCCAGCTCGACCGCGCGGGCCACCTGCTGCAGCGCGAAGCCCTGGGCCCGCTCCTGCAGGGCCTTGAGGTCGGTCGGCATGCTGGTGACGGTCTCGGTGACCTTGGCCTGCGCCCCGGTCAGCAGCGACTGCGCCTCCTGGAGCGTGGCGGTGGCCTTCTCCTGAGCGCCCTTGCGGTCCGCCGCCAGCGCCTCGACCCGGCCCGGCACCTCGCGCAGCTTCTCGTACGCGAGGTCCCCGGCGCCGGCCAGGGCGTACAGCGGGGTCGGGTCGCTGAAGGTCTTCTTGATCTCGTCGGTGATGGGCATGGTTACCGGTCCTCCCGGTGGGTGTTCTGGGTGGCTGGGCCGTCGGCCGTCGGGGTGGGGGCCGACGCGGCGTTCTCCTTGAGGAAGGCGTCGTAGACCGCGAGCAGCGCCTGCTTCTGCTGCTCGTTGATCAGCGGATCGGCCAGGATCGAGGCCCGCAGTTCCAGGCCCTCGCCCCGCCGTTCCTCCAGGATCCCGGCCTGGACGTACAGCGTCTCCGCCGAGATCCGCAGCGCCTTGGCGATCTGCTGGAGGATCTCCGCGCTCGGCTTGCGCAGCCCGCGCTCGATCTGGCTGAGGTACGGGTTGGACACGCCTGCGACCTCCGCCAGCTGCCGCAGCGAGTACTGGGCGTTGCGGCGCTGCTCGCGGATGTACTCGCCCAGCGAGCCGACGTTCAGTGAGGCCATGCGGACAGCCTGCAACACCCCGCTTGCAAATGCAAGCAGGGTGCTAGCGGCAGCAAACGCGTGCGCCCCCGTCGGGGCGCGGCCGGGGCCGGGCGGACCGGGCGGTCAGGCCAGATGGGCGAGGAGGAGCTCGATGAGCCGTTCGGGGGTGCGCAGCGGGAGGTAGTGGTCGGCGTCCGGGACGAGGTGGCCTCGGGCGCCGGGGATGCCGTCGGCGAGCCGCCGGGCGATGGCCGCGATCTCCGGGTGGTCGCGGTCGCCGTGGACGACCAGGGTGGGCGCGGCGACCGTGCCCAGGAGCGGCTCGGCCGCCCGGGCCGGGGCGCCCGCGAGGTGGTGCTCGCTGACGATCCGGCGGGCCGCGTTCTCCTCGACCATCGCCGCGATCAGCTCGCCGCCCGGCGCGCCGCGGCCCAGGGCGGCCCAGACGGAGAGCTCCAGCCCGGCCAGCTCCGCCGCGTCGCCACGGCGCCGGGCGTCGGCGTAGGCGGTGGTCTCCGGGGACGGCGGCCAGTCGTGACCGCTGACCGAGGCGCCGACCAGCCCGAGCGCGGTGACCCGGTCGGGGTGGGCGAGGGCGAAGTCCAGGGCGGTCTCCCCGCCCATGCTCAGACCGACCAGCGCGGCACCGGGCAGACCGAAGTGGTCCAGGACGGCGCCCAGGTCCGCAACGTCGTCGAAGGCCTGCTCCGGCGTGCTGGAGCGGCCGAGGCCGCGGGCGTCGTAGCGGATCACGTCGTGGTGGCGGGCGAGCGCCGGGGCGACGGCGTCCCACAGCCGGGAGTCCATGCCGGAGCCGTGCAGCAGCACCACCGGGCTGCCGGATCCTCGGCGCTCCGCCCACAGCCGGCCGCCGCCGGGGGCCGGGAGGTGGACCGTGCGGACCTGTTCCGCGGGGATGTGCTCCGCGGGGACGTGGACCCCGGAGCCGGGGGCGCCAGGGGCAGGGACGTCCGGGGCAGGGGCGTCGGGGGCGTCGGGGTGCGGGCTCATGCGGTGATCCTTCCAGAGCCCCGGCGAGGCCCGCCGGTCAGCCGGACTCGGGCAGCCGGACCGGCATCAGCACGGAGAAGGTGCCCGAACGACCGGGCGTGCGAACGGCCAGCGGGGCGATCGGGCCGCCGAGTTCGAGGAGCAGCTGCCCGGGGCGGCCGGCGTCGAGGGCTTCCAGCAGGAAGTCCCGGTTGACGGCCAGTCGGTAGCCCTCGGGGGCCGGGTCGCCGGCGACCGTCAGGCGGCCGTCCCCGGTCAGGGTCAGGACGGTGACCTCGCAGTCGGCGCCGTCCGGGCCGGAGGGCAGGGTACGAGTGGCCCCGGCCGTCACGGCCGCCCGCAGTTCGGCGGCGGAGAGGGTGATCCGGTGCTCCGGCGCGAGCCGGGTGACGGCCCGGTGGTCGGGGTAGTCGAAGTCCAGCGCGGCGCCCTCGATCCGGTGCTCCCCGACCTCGGCCCGGACCGGACCGCCGCCGAGGGTGAGCGCGACCTCCGCCGCCCCCGAGCCGAGCAGCGCGCGCAGCGCGTCCACCAGCGCGGTCGGGACGACCGTGCCCGCCACCGGCCGCTCGGGCGTGTCACCGGCGGCGGACACCTCGGCGAGGGCCATCCGGTAGCGGTCGGTGGCGACCAGGCGCAGCACCGGGCCGTCGGGCTCGAAGAGCACGCCGGCGAGCGAGGGCAGCTCCGGGTCCCCGCAGACCGCGAAGCGGACCGCGTCCAGGGCGGCCGCGAGCTCTTCGGCCGGGACGGTGAACCGGAGTCCGGCGGGGGTGGTGGTCATCGGCTGCTCCCTCTGGTCGATCATCGCGTGGATCAGGGAGAGCTCGCGGCGGGCGTCGGCGAGGCCGTCCTCCAGACGGCGCAGGTGCGCGTCGAGCACCTGCCGGGCCTCCTCGCCGCCGGGCGCGGCGCCGAGCACGGCGCGGACGTCCGCCAGCGGCAGGCCGACCCGGCGCAGCCTGGCCAGCAGCCGGGCGTCGGCGAGCTGGCCGGGCCGGTACCAGCGGTAGCCGGTCTGCGGATCGACCCAGGCGGGGGTGAGCACCTCGGCGCCGTCGTAGTAGCGCAGGGTGCCGACGCCCAGTCCGCTGGCGCGGGCCAGTTCGCCGATGCTGTGCAGCTCGCTCTCCATGCCGGTGACTCTGCGGGCTCGACCTGGTCGAGGGTCAAGCCGGGTCGGGCCGGTCGGCGCCGTCGCCGGGGGCGGGAGCGTCGGCGGCGGAAGGGACGGGGGCGGAAGGGACGGGGGCCGAGCGGGGCGCGGGCGCGGGGCCGGCGAGGTGGGCCAGCTTGTGCGGATTGCGGACGGTGCGGATCCCGGCGATCCGCACGGTGCCGTCGGGCTGTTCGGCGAATTCGAACACCGACACGGAGTCGACGGCTCCGTCCACGGTGACCAGCGCACCGGGGTCGCCGTTGACCAGGACCGGACGGGCGCCGGCACCCGCGCCGAGCTGCCCGAGCACCCCGAGGACGAAGCGGGCGACGTTCTCGGCACCGACGACCGGCCGCAGCGCGGCGCGGATCACCCCACCGCCGTCCGTCCAGGCGGTGACGTCGGGGGCGAGCAGTTCGAGCATCCGGTTGAGGTCGCCGCCGGCGCAGGCCGCCAGGAACTCGTCGGTGGCGCGGCGGCGCAGCTCGGGCGGAGCGTCGTAGCGCGGCCGGCCGGCGCGCACGTGCGCCCGGGCCCGGCTGCCGACCTGACGGCAGGCGGCTTCGGTGCGGTCCAGGGCCCCGGCGATCTCCCGGTAGGAGAATCCGAAGGCCTCCTTGAGCACGAACACCGCCCGCTCCAGCGGGGACAGGCTCTCCAGCACCACCAGCAGGGCCACCGAGACCGTCTCGGCCCGTCCGACGCCCTCGGTCGCGTCCGGCTCGGTGACCAGCGGCTCGGGCAGCCAGGGGCCGACGTAGGACTCGCGGCGCACGGCGGCCGAGTCCAGCTTGTTGAGCGCGAGGTTGGTGACCGTACGGGCCAGGAAGCCGCCGGGACCGGCGACCGGGCCGGTGACGCCGCTCCAGCGCAGCCAGGTGTCCTGGACCAGGTCCTCGGCATCGGCGACGCTGCCGAGCATCCGGTAGGCGATGCCGAAGACCGTCCGCCGGTGCTGCTCGAAGTCGGCCAACCGGGAGTCGGCCAACGGGGAGTCGGCCGACGGCGCGTCGTGGGTGTCGGTCACCCGCGCGACGCTACCGCACGGTAGCCGCCGGGCTCAGCCCCGGAAGGCCTCGTAGGCGGGGGCGAGCACGAGGGCGAGGTCGCGGCCGTGCACGGTGATGCCGGAGCGGCCGAGGCGGCGCAGCGAGGACTCGTCCGGACCGTCCTCCTCCGCCGTCGCCGGCGGTCGGCGCAGCGTGAAGTCGCCGCACCAGTAGGCGGCGACGTTGACCACGGGCGGTTTCGGCTCCTCGCTCACGCGTCCTCCTCGGCCACGGCGTCCTCCCGGGTGAGGGCGACCAGTTCGCGCAGCGCCTCGACCGGCAGGTCGGTGAGCCAGCGCTCCCCCTCCCCCACCACCGCCTCGGCCAACGAGCGCTTGGCGGCGAGGAGTTCGTCGATCCGCTCCTCGACGGTGCCGACGCAGACCAGCCGGCGGACCTGGACGTCCCGGCGCTGGCCGATCCGGAAGGCCCGGTCGGTGGCCTGCTCCTCGACCGCCGGGTTCCACCAACGGTCCAGGTGGATCACCTGGTTGGCGGCGGTCAGGTTGAGGCCGGTGCCGCCGGCCCGCAGCGAGAGCAGGAACACCCCCGGCCCGTCCGGGGATTGGAAGCGTTCGACCAGCTCCTCACGGCGTGCCCGGGCCAGGCCGCCGTGCAGGTAGAGCACCTCCTCGCCGAGCCGGCGCTCCAGGTACGGGCGGAGCATCGTGCCGAACTCGGCGTACTGGGTGAAGACCAGCGTCCGGTCGCCCTCGGCCAGCGCCTCCTCCAGCAGTTCGGCCAGCCGGGTGACCTTGCCCGAGCGCCCGCCCACCGCCGAACCGTCGTGCAGCAGTTGGGCCGGGTGGTTGCAGACCTGCTTGAGCTTGCCGATCGCGGCCAGCACCGTGCCGCGCCGCTCCACGCCCCGAATGCCCTCGACCCGCCGCAGCAGGTCGGCGACCACGGCCTGGTAGAGGCCCGCCTGCTCGGCGGTGAGGTTGCACCAGACGGTCATCTCCTGCTTGGCGGGCAGCTCGGCCGCCACCGCCGGGTCGGACTTGACCCGGCGGAGCACGAACGGCGCGGTACGGCGCAGGAGTTCGGCGGTGCGTTCGGGACTGCGGTGCAGCTCGACCGGGATCGCGTAGCGCTCCTTGAAGCGCTCGGCCGGGCCGAGCAGGCCCGGGTTGGCGAAGTCCAGGACGGCGTGCAGTTCGGCGAGCCGGTTCTCCATCGGAGTGCCGGTGAGCGCTATCCGGTGCCGGGTGACGGGAAGCGCGCGGATCGCCCGGGACTGCGCGGTGCCGCTGTTCTTGATGTGCTGGGCCTCGTCGGCGACCACCCGGCGCCAGCGGATCGCGCGCAGGGCGGCGAGGTCGCGCTGGACCAGTCCGTAGGTGGTGATGACCAGGTCCACGCCCCTGACGGCCGCGGCGAGTTGCTCCGCGCCGAGGCGGCCGGCGCCGTGGTGGACGTACCGTCGCAGACCGGGGGCGAAGCGCTCGGCCTCGCGCTGCCAGTTGCCGACCAGGGACATCGGGCAGACCAGCAGGGTGGGGCCGGCGGTGTCCTCCGTCCCCTTCGCCGCCTCCGGCCCGTCCGCCCTCTTCAGCCCGTCCGCCACCTTCGCCGCCTCCGCCGCCTCCGCCTGCTCGGAGGCGAGCAGGGCGAGAGTCTGGACGGTCTTGCCGAGACCCATGTCGTCCGCCAGCACGGCGCCGAGGCCGAGTCCGGACATGGTCCGCAGCCACGCCAGCCCGCGTTCCTGGTACGGGCGCAGCTCGGCCCGGAAGTCCGCCGGCAGCTCCGGGGCCGGGGCGGCGGCGGCCTGCCCGGCGAGCAGCTCGCCGAGCGGGCCGTCGGCGCGCACCGAGGTGACCGGCAGCCCGGCGACCGTCGCCTCCGGGTCGAGGGCGAGCCGCAGCAGCTCTCCGGCGGCGAGCACGCCGTCGCGCCGGTCGGCGAGGAAGGCGAGCGCGGCGGCGATCTGGGCCGGGTCGGCCTCCAGCCAGGTGCCGCGCACCCGGACCAGCTCCTGCTTGGCCGCGGCGAGTTCGGCCAGCTCCCGCTCGGTGAGCGGCTCCCCCTCCGGGCCGAGCGCGACCTGCCAGCGGAAGGCGACCACGGCGTCCCGGTCCACCTGGGCGGTGACCGCGAGCGAGCCGGGTGCGGGCGGGGTGGTGGCGCGCAGGGCGAGCCCGAGCCGCGGGCGGCGGCGCCACCAGGCGGGCAGCAGCACCCCGAAGCCGCCCTCGGCGAGGGCGGGCGCGGCGGTGCGCAGGAAGTCGAGCGCGCCGGCCCGGCCGAGCGGCAGGGCGGACGGGCGGGAGCGGTGGCGCAGCCCGTCCAGGGCGGGCCAGCGGTGGGCGGCGCGGGCGAGTTCGGCGACCAGCACGTCGACCGGGTCGGCGCCCTTGCGGGCGAGCGCGGCGTGGGCGGCGCCGCCCTCGTGCAGGTCGGCGGCGCGGACCAGCAGGGAGGGCTCGTCCACGGCCTGGAGCAGGAACTCCAGCTGCCACGCGTCGTCGGAGGGCCGGCCCTCCGGGTCGTCCTGATCGGGGCCGAGCGGCTCGACCAGGCGGAAGCAGAGCCGCAGCGCCGGATCGACGGGCTCGGCGGCGGCGTACCAGGCGCCGAGCCCGCGGCGCAGTTCGGCGAGTTCCTCGGGCGGGGAGCCGTCGAACCCCCCGTCGGGGGTGGCGAGGGCGTGCAGCCAGCGCTCGGCGACGGCCGCCCCCGGTCCGGCGCCGCCGTCGACCGGGAAGGGGGGCGGGGCGTCCGCCAGTGCGGCGCGGGCCTCGGCGTCCACCAGTGCGCCCAGGGCCTCGCCCAGCAGCGCGTCCCCGTCGTCGGCGCCGTGCGGCCACTCCCCCAGCAGGACAGGCGGGCAGCCCGCGGCCAGGGCGGCGGCCTCGCGGCGCCCGGCCGGGGTGAGGTCGGGCCGCCACCGGGCCTGCGGGCGGCCGTCGGCGGTGGTCACGGGCAGCGGCTGGACCCGGCCGCGGCCGACCGTCCGCCAGGCGAGGTCGTGCACTCCGGTGAGCCAGCGCAGCGAGGGGCCGTGGACCACCTCTACCCGTCCGGCGCCGGGCAGATCGCTGCTGGTGACGGCCCAGACCGGGTCGAAGACCTCACCGAGCAGCTGGGCGGCGGCCCCGGCCCCGAAGAGCAGGGCCGGCACCCGCCAGGGTGTGAGCACGGCGCCGCCGCGCGGCGGGGCGACCGGAAGGTCGGGCGAGGGCGCGGGGACGGTGCCGACGGTCGGCAGCAGCAGGGTGGCCCAGCGCTCGGGGGCCTGTCCGGCGAGCCAGCCGAGGCCCGGACCGATGCCGCCGAGCACGGCGGCCAGCTCACCGGCCGGGCAAGCGTAGGGGTGGGCGCGCGGGGCGGGCCGGTCGGGCTGCGGTTCGGCGCCGCCGGGGTGGGCGCGGGCGTCCTCGGCCCAGAGCGCCAGGTGCCCGTCCGCCCGCCAGAGCGCGTGCAGGACGAACATCGGGGGCCTTCCGGGCGGGGGTGGACCGTCCTTCGCAGCCTATCCGGGAGGTCCGACAGGGCGGGTCGGCTGAGCCGTTCGGAGGAACCCGGAACGCTGTGGTTGAAAGTTGAACGAAGTTGCCCTACGCTGGAGCCAACAAGTTGAAGCCTAAACAACTGGCTTCGAACCAAGGAGGAAGCCATGGGCCTGTTCAACCGCACCAAGACCGTCACCGCCCCCGCCGCGACCACCGTCCCGACCCCGGCCGGCCCGGACCTCGCCCACCTGACCGGCGACTGGACCGTCGACAACACCCACAGCGAGATCGGCTTCTCGGTCCGCCACGCGATGGTCACCAACGTCAAGGGCCGCTTCACCGAGTACGACGGCAAGCTGCACCTGGACGGGACCCACCCGGGCAACTCCTCGGCCGAGCTGGTGATCAAGGTCGCGAGCGTCGACACCAACCAGGCCCAGCGCGACGAGCACCTGCGCACCGGCGACTTCTTCGCCGTCGACGCCCACCCGGAGATCAGCTTCCGCAGCACCTCCGCCCAGCTGATCGGCGGCGACTCGTACCGGATGACCGGCGACCTCACCATCAAGGGCACCACCCGCCCGGTCGTGCTGGACCTGGAGTACACCGGCAGCGCCACCGACGCGTACGGCGCCGACCGGGTCGGTTTCGAGGGCAAGGCCGTCGTCGACCGCACCGAGTTCGGCCTGACCTACAACGCCGCGCTGGAGACCGGCGGCGTGCTGATCGGCGAGAAGGTCAAGCTCAGCTTCGACATCTCCGCCGTCAAGGCGGCCTGAGCCGGCCGTCCCCCCGAGCACCGCCCCTGCCCCTCCCCCCGGGGCAGGGGCGGTCTTCACGTGACGGCCGCCCGCCCGTGCGGCGGTCGGCCGCCCGCGTCCGCCCCTACGGCAACGGCACCGCGTCCGCCCCTACGGCAGCAGCGCCGCGTCCGCCTCGGGAAGCCAGCTGCCCGGCGGACGGCGCAGCCAGCCCTCGGCCGCGCCGAGCGCACCGGCCGCGGCGGCCAGTGCCCGCAGCCCCGGGTGACGCTCCCCCGGCCGGTGCACCAGGCTGACCAGGCTCAGCGGCACCGGTTCCACCAGCGGCACGTTCACCGTCCCCGGGATCCGCGGGCCGCCGACCGTGGTCAGCATCGGATCGCCGTGCCGGGCGAGGTAGCGGGCCGTCTCGTCCACGCCCACCGGCGGCACGTACGGCGCTGCCGCCGCCAGACCGTGCTCCCGCAGC
>NZ_JBSHAP010000213.1:0-9536 GCF_053611565.1 Kitasatospora sp. NPDC054795 | reverse complement strand
CTGCCCCGGTCCAGCGTTCCCGTGCTCGTCGTGGATGTTTTTTTATACGTCGACGTCCGTGATGTTCTCCTCTCATATCGTCGGCTGCGTCAGTTGTGTATAAGAGACCGACGGTAGGGCGACCGACGACACCAGGGCCCTATGTCCCTTGGGGTGCGCCCTCGGGGACGGGGGCGGCGAGGGCGGCGGCGGGTTCGGTGCGGGAGGGGGCGGGCGGCGGGAGCTGGTGGCCCGCGCGCCACTGGGCGGTGGTGCGCTCGCCTCCGTGGCGGCGCCGCCAGTACAGGTGCTGGGCGACGATCAGCGGGCCCAGCGCGGTGAGCAGCGGGAATCCGGTGGTGAGCCAGCCGAGGGCGAAGCAGGCGCTGACGGCGCTGGTGGTCAGCAGTCCGGTGAGGGCGGCGACGGCGGCGGCGGTGCGGCCGTGGGCCTTGGCGGCGACCAGCGGGTACAGGACGAGCAGCAGGAGGTCGCCGAGGCCGACGGCGACGGGGGCCGGGCCGCCGGTGAGGGCGAGCATCGGGGCGAAGGGGCGGTCCTGGACCTGTTCGAAGAAGCGGGTGGTGGTGTCGGTGAGGGTGGTGGCGGTGAGGTCGTAGCCGGTGAGGACGGCGGCCAGGGCGGCGGTGTGGGTGGAGCGCAGGCCGCTCTGGGTCCAGAGGTTGGCGACGCCGACGACGGCGGTGGCGATGATCAGGTCGCTGCCGGCCCGGGCGGCGCCGGGGTGGCCGGTGAGGGCGGCGAGCGTGGTGGCGGCGGTGGCGGTGAGGGCGGCGGCCCAGGACCAGGGGGTGGCGCGCAGCCGGGTGCCGGCGAGCAGCGGGGCGAGGGTGAACTGGACGGCCAGGCAGCCGACGAGGCCGAAGACGGCGGAGACGGCGGCGCCGGGCAGGGCGGTGTAGAGCAGCGGGGCGAGGACGACGCCGGCGCACAGGACGGCGATGTCGCCGCCGGTGTAGACGCCGACCGGGGGGCGGGGCATCCGGATCCGGGCGAGGTACCGGGCGGCCAGGGCCAGTTCGGCGGCGACGGCGGCGCTCAGTGCGGCCAGGGCGGCGGGGTCGGCGTTCATTCAGCGCCTCCCGGGGGCACGGTCGAGGGTGTCGAGGGTGTCGAAGGTGTGCTCGCGCAGGTCGGCGCGCAGGGGCGCGGTGGGCGGCATGGCGGCGCGGTCCTCGTACAGCACGATGTCGGACAGCCGCAGGCCGGCGGCGTGGGCGCGCTCCTCCAGGCGGCCGCGCAGGGCGGTGGCGGGCAGGCGGTCGACCAGCAGGTGCAGGCGGGCGGGTCCGTGGGGGCCGTCGGGGCCTTCGGTGAGGGCGTGGCGGGCGGGCAGCGGGACCTCCGGTTCGGCCTCGACCAGGTCGAGCACCTCGCGGGTGGTGACGGTGCGGCTGAGCGGCCCGTTCCAGCGGCCGAGGATCTCGGAGGTGGCGGGCAGGTGGGCGAGTTCGCAGGTGGGCGGCTCGGCGGGGAGGCGGACGAGGTCGCCGGTGGCGTAGCGCAGCAGCAGGGTGCAGTCGCGGTAGGGCACGTAGGGGGTGTGCACGACGGTGCCGCTGGCGCCGGGGGCGGTGGGCTGCCAGGTGAGCGGGTCGAGGACTTCGAGGTGTCCGAACTCGGTGGTGTGGTGGAGGTGGCCCCGGGTGCAGGGGGTGGCGCCGGAGGGCAGGATCTCGGTCATCAGGTAGGCGGAGGTGGCGGTGGCGCCGAACACCTCCTCGGCGCGGCGGCGCAGGGGCGCGGAGAGCACCTCGCCGCCGACACTGATCGACCGCAGGCCGAAGTCGGCGCTGCGCCACTTGCGTTGTTCGGCTTCCTGGACGAGGGCGGCCAGGTAGGAGGCGGAGGTGGTCAGGTGGGTGATCCGGGGGTCCTTGCCGGGCAGGCCGAGCGGGGCGGCAAGGCGGTCGAGGGCCACGGCGGGGCCGACGGTGCCGAACTGGACGAACCCGGCGCCGGCGCGGGTGGCCGACTCCTCGGCGTTGACCAGTGGCAGGGTGGCGCGGGAGCAGCCGGCGTAGGCGACGGTGTGGCGGGGGCGCAGGCCGAGGCCGAGCACGGCGGAGATGGTGCTGAAGGCGACGGCGCATTCGAGTTCGGCGCGGGAGAACCACACCGCGGTGGGGGTGCCGCTGGTGCCGGTGGTGAGCGCCATCAGGACGGGGGTGGCGGCGTCCGAGACGAAGGCGGCGGGCAGGGCGCGCAGCGCCTGTTTGGGGGTGACGGGGACGCGCGACCAGTCCTCGGGCTCCAACCGGGCCGGGTCGAGGTCGAGTTCGGCGAACTGCCGGCGGTAGTGGGCGGTGTGCCGGGCCGCGGCGCGGGCGGTGGCGCGCAGGCTGCGCCGGGCCACCTCGCGCCGCACCTGCGGGTCGACGTGTCCGGCCCGGCCGGGCAGCAGGGCGGAGTCCTCGCCGGGCTCGCCGAACTCGGCGATGGTGGCGACCAGGTCCCGCGCGAGGCGTTCCAGGTCGTTCGGGCGTATTCGACGGTTCGTCAGGATTGCTGCGCCGTAACGCAGTTGGCTCAGTGCGGTCGCGAACAAGCGGACTCCCCAGGCCAGGGTCGGACGGTACGCCACCCGGCCCTGGCCGGGGTCGATCGGATCAGGCCCCGATCAGGTCAGACCATGTGGAGGAACATGGCGGCGGTGAGGGTGCTGAAGGCGTACTTGAGGTAGTGCTTGACCATGATCGGTTCTCCCTCGTACGGGCCGGCCGGCCGCCCTGACCGGGCGCGGCAGCGGATGCCCGTGGCCGGTTCTGGCCGACGGGCAACGGCAGTATAGGGACGGTTCGGCCACCCGCAACAGCCTGTGTGCACGGCCAACCTTCCGTCTGTTCACGTCAGTTCGTGGTGTCAGCACTCCAGGAGGGTGCAACTCCAGTGCATGCCGCGCCCCATGCCGGCCAGGGCGATCAGGTCGCCGTAGCGGCCGTCGCTGATCGTCTCGCTGGCCCGCCAGCGCAGTTCGGGGTGGCCGCGCCCGGCCACCGCGGCGCCGGCGCCGTCGGAGAACAGCAGCGAGTTGGTGTGCATCCGGTTCCAGCAGGGCTCGCACGTCCGGTTCGCCCCGACCACCAGCGCCCGCTGGTACTCGGGGTGGGTGGCGAAGCGGCCGGCGAGCAGGTCGAAGCAGGTGATGCCGCTGACGCAGCCCTGGCCGACGAGGACCGCCTCGGCACGGCGGGCGCCCAGCCGGTCCTGGAGGCTCGCGGCCGCGTCCCAGTACAGGTATTCGGGGATGTCGGTGATCGCGAGGACCACCAGGTCCAGCTCGGCGGGGTCGGTGCCCGCTTCGTCCAGGGCCGCCCGGGCCGCGTCGACGGCCAGGTCGGTGAGCCCGACCCCGGCCGGGCTGCGGTGGACGGCGCGGTAGCCGTACGCCAGGACGCGTTCGACGTCCTCGGTGTACTCCGACGCCACGTCCGCGACGGCGACGGGCTCCCCGAGGGCCGATCCGAACGACAGCAGTCCGCAGTCCACGCCACTGCCCCTTCCGGCCGCGCGGCTCGCATGTCCGCGCACTGTTCGACACCGGAAAGGTGCCGCTTCCGCCGCCGAGGGAGTTCGTCATCGAACTTCCGTTCCCCGGCCCGGCCCGACGCCCCGTCAGGCTATACAGCGCCGAGAAGCCCTGACCAGCACCGACACCGGCACCCTCGCCGCACGGGCGGACGACGGGTCACGGCGCCGGCGGGATCCCGGCGTGCGTGAGGGCGAGATCGACCGTGCGGTGCATGACGGCGCCGGGAACGGCGGGACGCCGGCGCCGGGGCGGGGGCCCCGCTCAGCCCGCGAGGGCCTGGGCGAGGGTCTTGTCGAGGGCGTCGAGGCCGTCGGCGTAGATGCCGGCGAACAGGTCGACGACCTCCTGCTCGGTGGCGTTGTCGGGGTTGAAGCGGCCGGACCACTGGACCTCGGCGATGTCGTCACGGCCGGGGACGGCGTGGACGCGCAGGGTCGAGACGTAGCCGGTGACCGGGAAGGGGGCCCGGAGGATGGCGTAGCTGTACTGCCGCTCGGTCTCGTTGAAGTCCACGAGGCGCTCGACGATGACCTCGCCCTCGGGGTTCTTCAGGCTGCGGACGCGGCCGCCTTCGGACGCGGTGCTCTCCGGGATGTAGGGGAGCCAGTCGGGCAGGGCGTCGAAGCCGCCGACGAGGTTCCAGACCCGGTCGGGCGAGGCGGGGACGATGCGGCTGACGGAGGTGGAGGCCATGATCGTTTCTCCTGTACTGCGGCGGGGGTGCGGGGCGGGGGCGTGGGGTGGGGGTTCAGGCGCCGTTGGGCAGCGGGGCGGCCGGGGCGACCAGGCCGGCGGCGCGCAGTTCCTGCCAGAACGCGGCCGGGACGGTCTCGTTCAGCGCGGCGAGGTCCTCGGCGATGCGGCTGGGCCTGGTGGCGCCGGGGACGACGGCGGCGGTCACCGGGTGGGCGAGGGAGAACTGCAGGGCGGCGGCCTTGATGGACACGCCGTGCCGGGCGGCGACGGCCTTGAGGCGGGCGACCTTCTCGATGATGTGCGCCGGGGCGGCCTGGTACTCGAAGTGGGCGCCGCCGGCGAGGATGCCGGAGCTGTAGGGGCCGCCGACGACCATGTCGACGTTCTGCTCCTGCGCCATCGGGAGCAGGCGCTGCAGCGCGTACTCGTGGTCGAGCAGGGTGTAGCGGCCGGCCAGGAGGAAGCCGTCGGGCTTGGGCTCGTCGAGGGCGAGGGTGAGCTCGATGGGCTCGGCCTTGTTGACGCCCAGGCCCCAGGCCTTGATGACGCCCTCGTCGCGCAGGCGGGACAGGACGCGGAAGGCGCCGGTGCGGGCCTCCTCGAACTTGGCCAGCCACTGGTCGCCGTGGAAGTCCTGGGCGATGTCGTGGACCCAGACGATGTCCAGGCGGTCGGTGCCCAGGCGCTTGAGGCTGTCCTCGATGGAGCGCTCGGCGGCCTCGGCGGTCCACACGTGGAGCATCTTGTTGGGGTTGCCGTGCTCGAACAGGCCGCCCTTCTCGCCGAGGTCGCGGGCGCCCTCCTCCACCTCGTCGAGGATGACGCGGCCGACCTTGGTGGACAGCACGTACTCGTCGCGGGGCTTGGCGGACAGCACCTCGCCGAGGCGGGTCTCGGAGAGGCCGGCGCCGTAGAAGGGGGCGGTGTCGTAGTAGCGGATGCCGTGCTCCCAGGCCGCCTCGACGGTGGCCAGGGCCTCGGTGTCGGGGATCGCGCGGAACATGTTGCCGAGGGGGGCGGTGCCGAAGCCGAGCGTGCCGGGGAGGAGTTCCTTGAGGGACATGTCAGTGCCTTTGCGGAGCGTGCGGGGGTCCGTGGGGAGGGGTGCCCGCCGGGGGTTGCGCCTGCGCCGAGCAATTGGTGCAGACGCGCCTTACATGCAGAAACAATAGTTGCACACGCGCTGCAATGCAAGAGGTGGGCCGCTCCGGGGCAGCGGCGGGCAGGGGCGGGCCGGCACGGCCGCGGGGGGGGGCGGGGCCCGGCACCCCTCCCCCGCCCGCGCGCCGCCCGGCTCAGGAGGCCGTGAAGGCGACCTGGTCGACGGTCCAGAAGGCGCTGTTCGTGCTGGTGTAGCGGAACTGGAAGCGGGCGGTGGTGGCGCCGGCGGGGATGGTGACGGGGAGGTTCTCGACGGTGTTGAGGTCGCTGCGGTAGGACTTCACCGGCTGCGGGGCGCCGTTGTCGAAGAGCACGTGGACGTCGCCGGTCTGCGGCCCGTCGATCTTGTAGTTCGTCGCGAAGGACAGCACTCCGCGGCTCGCGCCGGAGACCGGGTAGGCGGGGCCGACCAGGGTGGAGTCGAACTGGCCGGTGCCGTGCGCCTTGTCGTCCCACTCGTCGGAGTCGGCGACGGCGAAGACGTTGCGGGCGCGCACATTGGTCTCGCGGGACTGGCCGAGCTGGGCGGCGGTCCAGAACTCGTCGGTGGCGAAGGTCCAGCCGCGCCACTCGGTGACGCCGCCGGTGGGCATGCGGGAGTTGTCGATGCTCCAGCCGGCCGGCGGGGTGTGGGTCCAGCCGTTCACCGCGGCCGGGATGCCGCTCTCGTCGGCGCGGGCCTGCAGGCCCGGGCGCAGCGCGTCGAAGGCGTCGGGGGCGATCTCGTCGATCGGGCGGCCGTCGAGCTGCCGGGCGGGGTCGACGGGGGCGCCCTCGTGCTTGAGGACGGTGGGGGCGATGTCGACCGGCTTGACGTCGTAGCGGCGCGAGCCGGGGGTGCAGCCGGCACCACTGGCGATCAGGAAGGTCTGGCGCTCGTCGGCGCTGTTGCCGCCGTGGCCGCCGGCGTCGGTGTGGCCGTGGTCGGTGGTGACGAGGATCAGCCAGTCCTCCGCGGCGTACGTGGGGCGGGACCTGACGGCCTGGAGGACCTGGCCGACCAGGGCGTCGGCGGAATGGAGGGCGGCCGCGTACTCGGGGCTGGCGCCGCCGGGCCGCCCGGCCCGGACGGCGCTCGATACGCTTGCGCGGTGAACCACCCCATCCCCAGGGCCGTCCCCGAGCCCGCCCGCGCCGGCGTCCCCGAGCACGGCCGGGTGCCCAAGTACTACCTGGTCAAGGCCCGCCTGGAGGAGCTGATCGCCGAGCTGGGCCCGGGCGGGCGGCTGCCCACCGAGGTCGATCTGGCACAGCGTCACGGGGTCGCGCGGGCGACGGTGCGTCAGGCGCTGCGCGAGCTGCTGCTGGAGGGCCGGTTGCGGCGGCAGGGCCGGGGCACGGTCGTGGCCGGGTCGAAGATCGAGCAGCCGCTGTCCCTGAGCAGCTACACCGAGGGCGTCTCGCGCCAGGGCCTGCGCCCGGGCCGCACCCTGATCGCCCTGGACCGGCTGCCCGCCGACGCGGCGATGGCCCGGCTGCTGGAGGTCCCCGAGGGCGAGCCGCTGTGGCACCTGGAACGGGTGCTGCGCGCGGACGAGGAGCGCGTCGGACTGGAGTCCACGTACGTGCCGGTCGCCCGGGTGCCCGCGCTGGCGCGGGACTTCGACCCCGAGGGGTCCTTCTACGGCTATCTGCGCGAGCAGGGGGTGCGGCTCGGCGCCGCCGACGAGCGGATCGAGACGGTGCTGGCCAGCCCGCGCGAGGCCCTGCTGATCGGCACCCCACCGGCGCTGCCGATGCTGCTGCTGCACCGCCGCAGCCTGGACGCGGCGGGGCGCCCGCTGGAGCAGGTGCGCACCCTCTACCGCGGGGACCGGTTCAGTTTCACCCTCGCGCTGGGCGCCCCGGACGCCCCGAGCGCCCCGAGCGCCCTGGGGGCTCCGAAAGCCCCGGACGCCCCGGACGCGAACTGACCGTCCGGCGGCCGCGGGTCCGGCCGCCGCCGGCAGGGCGTACGGGGCATGCAGGGCGTACGGGGCGTACGGGGCGTACGAAACGTCCGGGTGTCAGCAGGTGCCGACGCGACCGTTGTACGAGGACCAGACCGGCACCCAGGGGCTGTTGTTGTCGTGCGGGCGGTAGACGACGAAGTTGCCGTCGTTCTGCATGCGCGCCCAGTTGGCGCTGGGGTTGCAGCCGAGGGCGGTGCCGGACCACCACTTGGCCTTCTTGAAGGTGTCGTAGACGACGAAGTTGCCGTCGTACTGCATGATCACCTTGCCCGGGCCGCCGCTGTTGGTGCCGCTGGCCCACAGCGCGTAGCCGGTGTTGGTGTCGTACTCCACGAGGTTGCCGTCGTTCTGGTAGAGCAGCCGGTAGTCGCCGTTGCCGGAGACGAGCGAGTCGCCGGGCAGCAGGCAGTTGCCCCAGTTCATGTGGTCCCAGCCGCTCGGGTTGCGCGTGCAGTTCCACTCGCTGTTGACGTCGGCGGAGGCGCTGGTGGCGGTCGTCAGTCCGGTGACCGAGGCCAGTGCCAGGGCGGCGCCGACCAGGGACAGGGCTCGCTTGACCGTTCCGGTGTTCCTCATCGTTCCCCTCGTTTCTGCTGCGGCACGGTTCCCGACCGGCCGCGGCACGGTGTCGTGGACGGCTGGACGGACCCGGGGCCCGCCCGCCGTCGTGCGGTGGGACCGGGGCCTCTCGACCCCCGCGTCCATGGCAACGGGATGCGGGCGGCGGCCGGTTCACCGGGATCCCCGCGGCCGGCCGCCGGACCGGGGGCCGGGCGGAGGCCACCGGGCCCGGCCTTGTAGGTTTCGGTGTCACCGGCTGCAAGGAGCCGGTGACACCTGGTGGGGAGGGGAGCCCGGCCGGGCAGGAAGGGGACGGACCCCGGAAGGAAAGGGCGGACAGTGGCCACGAGCACGCAGAGCGTGTTCCGCAGCGAGGGCGTACCCGTGACGGAACGGTTCGACTGCTGGCGGGAGTTGGTCAGCCGCACCCGGGACAGCGAGGTGACCAGCGTCCACTGCGACGACTTCCGGGCGGAGATGCGGCGCCTGGAGCTGGGCCCCGTAACCCTCCTGCGCAGCTCCTTCCAGCCGACCCGCTTCCACCGCACCGCGCGCCGGGTGCGGCGCTCGGACCCGGAGGTGTTCCACCTCACCCTGCTGCTCGACGGCGGTTTCACCCTGACCCGCGACACCGGGCGCACCGAGACCTTCGGGCCCGGCAACCTGCACATGCTCGACAGCTCCCACCCGTTCGACCTGCGGGCCTTCGGCTCCCGCGCCGCCCGCTCCCCCGGCGACCTGCGGATCGAGGCCGTCGGCGTCGACTTCCCCTCCGCCCTGCTGCCGGTGCCGCCGCACCGGCTGGAGGACCTGCTGGGCCGCGGCTTCTCCTCCCGGGAGGGCACCTGCGCGCTGCTCTCGGACTTCCTGCTCAACCTTGACCGGCAGGCCGCCCTCCTGGGCCCCGCCGACGCCCCCCGCCTGGGCGGCGTCGTGGTCGACCTGGTGGCCGCCTGGCTCGCCCGGGAGGTGGACGCCGAGGCCGCCGTGCCCGACGACAGCCGGCAGCGGGCCCTGGTCGAGCACGTCCGGGCCTTCATCGGACGCAACCTGCACGACCCCGAACTGACGCCCGCCGTGATCGCCGCCGCCCACCACATCTCCGTCAGCTACCTGCACCGCCTCTTCGGCCGGGAGTCCGGCGGCGAGACCGTCGCCGCCTTCATCCGCCGCCGCCGGCTGGAGCGGGCCCGCCGCGACCTGGCCGACCCCGCGCTGCGCGCCCTGCCCGTCCACGCCGTCGCCACCCGCTGCGGCCTGCCCCGCGCCGCCGAGTTCAGCCGCGCCTTCAAGGCCGCGTACGGCCTCTCCCCCCGCGAGCACCGCCACCGCGCCCTGACCGGGAACGGGAGCGGGACCGGGAGCGGGACCGGGACCGGGACCGGGACCGCCGGCGGGTAGCCGTACGGGCGGCGCGGCCCGTACCAGCCGGGCCCGCGGGCGCGAAAACCCCGCATCGTGAGCACCTGGTGCGCACGAGCGGGCGGGAATCCCGGTTCAGTGCACGCAATGCCAAGAAGTGTCCACTCAGTGCCAACACGGCGGGGGTGACGCCCTGGCATCCTCCCTGAGGGACACCGCGCAGCGGAACGTCGAGTTCCGTTCCGCGCCGGCGGCCCGGCACGCCACGGGGG
>NZ_JBSHAP010000212.1:0-9605 GCF_053611565.1 Kitasatospora sp. NPDC054795 | reverse complement strand
GGGCGGGCCCCGGTGATCCCGGGCCCGCCCGTCGGCCGTCCTGGACGGCGTCAGTCGTCCGGATCCTCGTCGTCGTAGACCTCGCTCACGTCGAACCGGCAGATCAGCAGCTGCGGGTCGGCGTGCTCGAAGGGTTCGGGCAGCCACTCGCCCGGCTCGGTCGGCTCGGTGGCCGCGACCCAGAGCGTCGAGTCGGCCTCCTCCAGGCCGAACTCCTCGCCGCGGGCGGCGATCTCGTCGGGCTCGTACTCGCCGAACAGCACGCCGATCGCGGCGTTCACCCCGCCCGCTCCGGCTCCGCCCGGGGTCAGCGACTCGTCCAGCCGCTCGGCCTGGGCACGCAGTCGCTCGGGGTCGACGACGTGGTAGTCGCGGCGGATCAACACGCTGATCGCCTCGGGCTGTTCGGGGCCGTGGTACCCGCCGGGGCCCTCGTCCCCGGGGATCTCGAAGGGCGTCACCTCGTCGTAGGCCTCGTACAGGAGCTGGTCGTAGGCGATGGCCGCCGTGGCGAGCTGCTCGTACGCGGCGGAAACGGCGGGATCATCGGCTGCATTGGGGCTTGACACCGCTTCCAGATGACGATCGATGGCGGCCTTGACCGCCTCAGCGGCGGCGCGTACCTCGGCAATGGTGGGCTGCGCGGCATCAGACATGGTGCAGACGCTATCTCCCCGCGGTGTCGGTACGCACAGCGGTTGTCACCTCCACCCGCGTTTTCACCGCAACTTCCCCCCTGATGTCCGATCCGTGCCACTTCGTCCCCACGCGGCACCGGCGCGAAACGGGCGCGGAGGGCGCGCACCGGACTCGACGGGGCCGTCCGGGTGCGGCTTCGCGCGCCGGGATCCGGGTATCCCTTCCCCAGTGGCAACAGGACTGATGCGCTGTCAGCCGACGGCCCGGGCCATGCCTCTTCCGGCCGCCGCCTCCGCGCGGGAGGGACGGCCGGAAATACCCGGGCCGACGGTCCGGGGCAGGCCGTAGGCTTGCCCGAAGGTGATCCCCAGGAGGAGCGTTTTGACCCCACGGAAGCCGGTCCGGCAGCCGGAGTACGAGTACCAGTCCCTGCGTATGCCGCGCGGCACCACGCGCAACGCGGCGCGCCAACTGCTCACCGAGCACGCCGAGTACGGGCACTGGGAGCTCGACCGACTCAAGCTGTTCCCCGACGGCAGCCGGACGGTCCGACTGAAGCGGCGGATCATCCGGCAGGTCCGGAGCTGGTGACGGGCAGGGCATCGGCGCCCCGGGCGGGCCTCGCGTCGAGCCTCCGCGCGCCCGCGGCCGCCCGTTCGCCCGGCGGCCGCGGGTGGATCGTTCCCGCTACGGGTGCGCGCGCGTCCGGTTCAGCGCGCGCCCCCGTCCCCGGTCGGCCGGGTCAGCGGACTCCGGCCCGGGCCCGGCGGTAGAGCACGCCACCGCCGAGCATCAGCGCGAGACCGGCGGCACCGAGCAGCTCGACGCCGCCGGCGCCGGTGGAGGCCAGCTGGGCGGTCGGGGCGACCGTGGCGGCCTTGACCGCCTTGGCGGGTGCCACGACGGCCTGCTCGGCCGAGACGGGCGGGACGCTGTTGCGCGCGACGCTCGTCACCTCCTCGGAGGAGACCTTCGGCGGGGTCGGGCAGGCCTCCACGCAGCCCTCGACCGGCTTCGGGGTGGGCTTCGGGGCGACCTTGGCCACGTTCACGCAGTCGTTGCCGAAGGCCGGGTTGCCGACGCCGACCACGTTGACCGAGTTGCCGCAGGCGTTGACCGGGACGTCCACCGGCGCCTGGACGCTGTTGCCGGAGAGCACGCCCGGCGAGTTGGCGGCGACGCCCGAGGCGCTCGCGCCCGGCACCGTGGCGCCCGGCACGGTGGCGTACGGGACCGCGGTACCCGGGACCTTGGCACCCTGGCCGGCGCCGCCGCCGGCGCCGGCGCCGGAAGCGTCGACGCCGCCCACGCCGTTGGCGGGACGGCTGCCGTCGGCGTGACCGCCGCCGGTGACGCCCGAGCCGCCGGGCAGGCCGTGCTGGACGGGCTTGGACGCCGGGTGACCCCCGCCGCCGTTGACGTTGGCGCAGTGGTTGCCGTAGGACGGGTTCAGCAAGCCGATCACGTCGACCGTATTGCCGCAGGCATTGATCGGCACCTGGATCGGCACCTGGACCGAGTTACCCGAGACGACGCCGGACGAACCGACGGCACCCCCCTGCGCCTCGGCTCCTCCCGCATAGGCGTAGCCGGCGGCCGAGGCCAGCACACTGCCCGTGGCCACCGCCGTGAGGATCCCCTTCTTGGCTACATTCCTCATTTTTTCCCCTGACATTTCGAGACGACGTGTCGACCTTGACATGAACCTTCAAAAAAGTCGGAATTTCCGTATATCCGTAAATCACGCAAGGGCTTCGGCTGCACACGAGTTAACGAGAGGCGAACGGGGAGGTTGAGCCGAACGAATCGGCTTCACCCGATCGAGCGATCGTGTCGGACCTCGTGTATCCGGCGGGCGCCGGGGCCCGGAGCGGGTCCGGCCCGCACCGGACCGCCGGGAACGCGAACGCCCCCGGCGCGGCGCGTCCGCCGCCCGGGGGCCGGTTGCGAATCGGCTCAACAGGCCTCGACGGCCCGGAGGTCGACTCAGACGTTGGCGCAGTGGTTGCCGAACGCCGGGTTCAGCACGCCGATGACGCTGATGGTGTTGCCGCAGAGGTTGACCGGGACGTGCACCGGAACCTGGATCTGGTTGCCCGAGAGGACACCCGGGGAGCCGGCGGCCACGCCCTCGGCACCGGCGTGAGCGGACGCGACACCGGCGGCAGCGAGCACCAGACCACCGGTGGCGGCGGCGACAGCGGCGATCTTCTTGACCTTCATGATTCCTCCTGTATGGACAACGCAACCCGTTCGGCAGGCTGCACAGGGATGAACGACGCTGCGGCAAACGGGGTACGGAACGGATCCCCCATTCACCCGCAACGGTGAGGTCTCGCACACATGATCAGCTTGGGATTTCCGGCAGAATCGCTTCTGTCGATCTTCCTTTCCCCATCTCACAATCATCAGCTCCGACAATGCGCCCGGCCCGCCCCCGGCATTCCGGGAACGGGCCGACCCAGTCGCCTGATCAGGGGATTCAGCAGGCGTCGATGAACCGGTCCAGCACCCGGACACCGAACTTCAGGCCGTCCACCGGCACCCGCTCGTCCACGCCGTGGAACATCCCGGCGAAGTCCAGCTCCGGCGGCAGCTGGAGCGGCGCGAAGCCGAAGCAGCGGATGCCGAGGTCCTGGAACGACTTGGCGTCCGTCCCGCCCGACAGGCAGTACGGCACCGCGCGGGCGATCGGGTCCTCGGCGCGCAGCGCGGTCTGCATCGCCTCCACCAGGGCGCCGTCGAAGCCGGTCTCGATCGCCTTGTCCGAGTGCAGGCTCTCGCGCTTCACGCGCGGGCCGAGCACGCTGTCCAGCTCGGCCAGGAACTCCTCCTCGTAGCCGGGCAGGAAGCGCCCGTCCACGTGCGCGGTGGCCTGACCGGGGATCACGTTCACCTTGTAGCCGGCGCCGAGCATGGTCGGCTGGGCGGTGTTGCGCAGGGTGGTGCCGATCATCTTGGCGATGCCGCCGAGCACGCGCAGCGTCTCGTCCATGTTCTCCGGGTCCAGCTCGACCCCGAGCGCGTCCGACAGCTCGTCCAGGAAGGCCCGGACGGTCTTGGTGATCCGCAGCGGGAACTGGTGCCGGCCGAGCCGGGCGACCGCCTCGCACAGCTCGGTGATCGCGTTGTCGTCGTTCTCCATCGAGCCGTGGCCGGCCCGGCCCTCGACCGTCAGGCGCATCCAGTGCATGCCCTTCTCGGCCGTCTCCACCAGGTAGAGGCGGACCTGGTCGTTGACCGTGAAGGAGAAGCCGCCGACCTCGCCGATCGCCTCGGTCACGCCCTCGAACA
Source organism: Kitasatospora sp. NPDC054795 (assembly GCF_053611565.1). NCBI lineage: Bacteria > Bacillati > Actinomycetota > Actinomycetes > Kitasatosporales > Streptomycetaceae > Kitasatospora > Kitasatospora sp. NPDC054795. The sequence goes on along the minus strand of NZ_JBSHAP010000212.1, from coordinate 5,672 downwards.
GCCCCGGGTGCTTGTCCACCAGGAAGCGCGCCCCGTAGGTGCCGCCGGCCTCCTCGTCGGCGAGGAAGGCCAGCACGATGTCGCGCGGGGGCTTGCGCCCGGTGCGCAGCCGGTCGCGGACGACCGCCAGGGTCATCGCGTCCATGTCCTTCATGTCGACCGCGCCGCGCCCCCAGACGCAGCCGTCCGCGATCTCGCCTCCGAACGGGTCGTGGGTCCAGTCCGCGGCGTTGGCCGGCACCACGTCGGTGTGGCCGTGGATCAGCAGGCCCGGACGGGAGCGGTCCTCGCCCTCGATCCGGACCACCGTCGACGCCCGGCCCTTGGCGGACTCGAAGATCTTCGGTTCGAGCCCGAACTCGGCGAGCTGCTCGGCCACGTACTCGGCCGCCTTCCGCTCCCCCGGGCCGGAGCCGTCCCCGTAGTTGCTGGTGTCGATCCGGATCAGATCGCGACAGATCTCGGCGACCTCGGACTCAGCCGTCACCTTCGGTGCCGCCGACTCGCTCCGCTCGTTCACGGTCACTCCTCGTCTTGGGCCCGCACCGACGCACCAGCGCGCCACCCCCAGGACCTGCACCCGGGCCGTACGAGCACGTCCGCCCATCCTCCCCCAGCCCCGGATCCCGATCCACCCCCCGTGCGCTCCCGAAACCCCCTGGTCACGCCCCCGCCACACGCCACCCCTTGCCACCGCCACCGGTCGTACCGGCCGGCCGGGAATCGTTTTGGGACCCCAAGCCGATCTTTGCTACAGTTACATCTGTCAGCGCGACGGACGAGAGATCGGAAGCCGCGAGGACGACACCTGGTCCGGGTGGCGGAATGGCAGACGCGCTAGCTTGAGGTGCTAGTGCCCTTTATCGGGCGTGGGGGTTCAAGTCCCCCCTCGGACACCGAAAAAAGGCCCCAGTTGATCTGGGGCCTTTTTGCTTTTCGGCCGCGGTTCTCCGCCGTGAAGCGACCGGCCGTACGCCGGATGCCCGGCCGGTGGGTACCGGCCGGGCATCCGGATGGGCCTGGCCCGCCGGGACGGTGTCGGGATCACGCCCAAAACGGCGGGTTCGGTCAGCCCTGGTGGGCGGCGGGAGCGGCAGCGGCGGGGGCGGCGGCAGCCGGAGCGGCAGCGGCGGGGGCAACCTCAGTCGCCGGGACAGCCGCCGGAGCAACCTCGGCCGCCGGAGTGGCAGCGGGCGCAACCTCAGTCGCCGGGACAGCCGCCGGAGCAACCTCGGCCGCCGGAGCGGCAGCCGGAGCGGCGGCGGGAGCGGCGGCGGGGGCGATGTCCTCGTCGTTGAAGGTGGCACCCGCACCCGTGAAGGAGCCGGTGACTCCCTCGTCTTCCGCAATGATCCAGAAGCTGGCGTGCGAGACACCGTCGTGGCCGACGTGGGACTCGACCGCCGCGAGGGCGGCGGCGTCCTCGTTGGCGGTGAAGAAGCCCTTGCCGTAGTTCGCGTCGATGCCTTCGTGGGCCGAGGCCAGGCCGGCGCAGCCGAGCACGAGCGGGACGGTGAGGGCGCCGACAGCCACGACTCGCTTGAGAGCACGCATGAAAATCTCCTCCACGGAGTTTCTGGGTTGAGTGGCGGTGCCGTTCAGCCCCGCCGCGATTCAGAGAGCCACGCCCCGGATCCCGCCGCAACCGGCACCGCGCCCCGTCCGGCCTCACGCCCCGTCAGAATCGCCGCCCCCACCAGCGGAAATACCGTTCGTATGCCTATCTGACAGGATCAGTCGGCTGGAGCACTCTGCGTCACTCCGCGCCACTCTCCGTCGCCGCCGGACCCCTGCCGCGGACCGTCCCTGCGGAGTCGCCCCTCAACGGGGTCATCATGCGAACGGCTCGATACAACGGCCCGCCGTACGGGAACAGTTGGCCGGGACCTCCGAGCCCGCGGAAACGGCGGGAGCGCCGCTCCGGGCACAGGCGAATCCCCCCGGAGTTCGCGGGAACTCCGGGGGGATTCGCAAGCTATGTCACTCACTGTCACCCGTGATTCCAAGTGGCGCTCGAACCCGCGAAGGAGCCGGAGACGCCGTTGTCGTCCGCCCAGATCCGGAAGTCGATGTGCGAGACGCCGTCGAGAGCGACGGAGGACTCGGAACCGACGACACCGGCACCGTTCTGATTGGCGATGAACCGACCCTTGCCCCAGCCCGCATCCAAGCCGTCGTGGGCCGAGGCCAGGCCGGCGCAGCCGATCACGAGCGGGACGGCAAGGGAACCGACGGCCAGGACACGCTTGAGAGCACGCATGAAGATCTCCGCCACGGAGCTTCCGGTTGAGGTGGCGACACCGATCGGCCCGCCCCGATTCAGGGAGCCACGCCCCACATCCCGCCGCAACCGACATGGTGCCCACTCCGGCTGACGTGGCCTCTGACTCGCCGCAGTGACCAGCGGATACACATATCGGACGACTGCCGTGGGGGTCATTCGACCGGAGCAGGCCCACGACACTCCAACGGCCCCGCCCGACCCACGGCACAGAACACTCCCCCAGCGGCCCGACGCCGACCGGATCCCGCCGAGCACGCCTCCGGCTTACGCCGAAGTCTCGCCCACTGCGGCCGAGTTGGCGGGTCGCCGCCCCTTGACAGGATTCCCGCAAAGTGCAGAATGACTTCATTATGAAGCAGGTAAACAAATCAATGGAGTCGTCGGCCGGTCCGCTGGGGCGGGATGCCGAGGGCCGGCTCTACGACAGCAGGGTGCGGACGGCCATGGGCGCGTTCACCAAGGGCGGGGACACCCTGGCACTGGAGGCCGCGGCCGCCGCACGGTCGGCGTTCCACGCGGTGGAGAAGCTGCGGTCCCGCGGATCGCAGGGTCGGGGGTTGAGCGCGGGGGCGCTGGATGTGCTGGTACGGCTCGGGGCCGCGGGCAAAGCGGGTGAAGCGGGTGAAGCGGGGCTGACCGTGGGCGAGTTGGCCCGGGCCGGCGGGGTGAGCCCGCGCAACGCGACCGGCCTGGTGGACACCCTGGAGCGGGAGGGGCTGGCCCGCCGCTCCCCCGACCCGAACGACCGGCGGGCGGTGCTGGTCACCGCGACGCCCGAAGGGCTGGCCTGGCTGGAGGAGTTCCGGCTGCCCACCGAGCGCGCGATGGCCGCCGTCTTCCGCGGCTTCAGCCCCGGGGAGATGGCCCAACTGCGGCACCTGTGCCTGCGCTTGGTGGAGAACCAGCAGCAGATCGAGCAGTACCTGGGCGCGGTCGCGGACGGCCCGGGCCCGGACGTCAGCTGACCCCGGAGGCCTCCGTGCGGCCGGCCGGAGCGGCACCCCGCTTCGGCCGGCCGCGCAGCGACTGCGCGGTGATGAAGGCCACCACCGTGGACACGATCAGCAGCGGCATCGCGTCGGTCGCCTGGCTGCCGAGCAGGGCGGCGGCCAGGACGGTGCTGGTGACGGGCAGGCCGGTGACGGCGGCAGCCGAGGCCGCCAGGCCGACCGCCAGGGCGGGCCCGGCACCGAAGCCGGGCAGCGGCGCACAGGCCGTACCGAGGGCCGCACCGAGCAAGAGCGCCGGGAAGATCGGGCCGCCGCGCAGGCTGCCGAGGGCGATCGACCAGCCCAGCCCCTTGAAGAGCGCGAGGGCGAGCAGCGCGCCGATCGGCCAGTCGGCCGGATCGGCGGCGAGCGCGCCCAGGGTGGCCTGCCCGGAGAGCGCGACCTGCTCCGGGGAGCGGCCGGTGAGCAGGGCGTACGCGGTGAGGCAGCAGCCGACCGCGACCGCGCACAGCACGATGCGCAGGGCGGTCTGTCGTGCGGTCCCGGTCGTGACGAAGGCCTTCACCCCGCGGCCGACGGTCTGCCCGGCCACGCAGACCACGGCGATCGCGGCGGCCAGCGGCACGCCCCAGAGGAAGTCCCCCGGGTCGGGCACCCCGGCCCTCGGCACGCTCGGCAGCGACAGCGCACCGATCGACAGGCCGGTCCAGTGGCCGAACCCGGTGAAGACCAGCGCCCCGAGGCCGCCGGACAGCAGGCTGGGCAGGATCAGCGCGATCAGCTGCGGGCCGCCCAGCCCGGCCGCCTCGATCACCATGACGGCCGCCACCAGCGGGCTGCCGAAGATGGTGGAGATCGCCGCCACGGAACCTGCCGTGCCCAACACCGCCACCAGCTGCGGATGTTCGGCCCGTTTGGCGGACCGGACGGCAAGCAGGGCGAGGCCGCCGCCGAGCGCCATCAGCGGCGACTCCGGGCCGAGCACCACGCCGAGCGGCAGACAGGCGAGCGCGGCCAGCACCACCCCGGGCACGGCGGCGGGCAGCGTGGGCGGGCCGCCGAAGCCGTCGACCGGGACGTGCCCGCCGTGCCCGGGCAGCCGGGTCACGATCGGGGCGAGCAGCAGGCCGGCCAGCAGCAGCGCGGGCAGCGGCCACCACCAGGGGGCCTGGTGGTAGCCGAGCGTCTCCGGCAGGCTCTCCCAGACCCACTGCTGGAGTTCGTGCTCCAGGCTGACGAAGCCGAAGGCCGCCAGCGAGACCGGGATGCCGACCAGCGCCGAGACCAGCAACAGGCGCAGGTAGCCCTTGTGCAGCAGCACCTCGCGCAGGGTCGGGCCGCTGCTCCGCTGCTGGGACGTCGTCGGCATCGCCGCTCCCTCGCGCTCCCGGGCCGCCCGCCGTCGGGGGAGGGCCGTCCCGGGACCGAGTCTCGCCCGGAGCCGGACGCCCCGCACGGCGCACGGGCCGTCGACCGGGGCCACGCCGGACACGGCTGCGCCGTGCGGGTGAGGATCAGACCTGGCGGGCGTCGGCGCCCAGCGCGCTCTCGATGCCCTGGACCATCCGCCACAGCGGCGCGCGGCGGCTGGCGACCAGGACCACGACGTCGTCGGACTCGCCCTCGGCGGCCTCGCCCTGGCGCTCGCCCCAGGTGCCGGTGACGAAGGCCATCGCCGCGTCCACCTCGGCCACCCAGTCACTCTCCCCGCCCGAGCGCAACCAGGTGCGCAGGGCGTGGTTGTGCGCGGAGACGACGGCCGCGGCGATCACGTCCGCACGCAGCGGGCCGTCGGGGCGGTCGGCGAAGCGGCCGCGCAGATAGGCGGCCAGGGTGTGCTCGTAGCGCCAGACCACGGACAGCTCGTACGCGCGCAGGCCGGGCACCTTGCGGGTCAGGCGGTAGCGCTGGACGGAGAAGGAGGGCTGCTCGGCGTACATCCGCAGGACCAGGCGGGCGGCGTCGCAGGCGTGCCTGACCGGATCCTCCTCACCGGTGCCGGACTCCAGGAACTCCGTCATCTCGGCGAGGCTGCGCTCGTGGTCGGGGAAGACCACGTCCTCCTTGGCCGGGAAGTAGCGGAAGAAGGAGCGCCGGCCGACGCCGGCCAGCGAGACGATGTCGTCGACGGTCGTCTGTTCGAAGCCGCGCTCCAGGAAGAGCTCGAAGGCCGCGGCCACCAGCGCCTCGCGCATCGCCGGCTTCGAGGGCCCGTCATTCATGGACTGGTCCTGCTCTTCCTTCTCACTCATTCACCGGAACTTAGCATCGGGGCGATGCCTCGGCACCGACGGCCGGGCGGCCGGCCGACCCGCCGTCGGTGCACGTCGGGGTGGGGTTACGGGGTGGGGTTACGGGAGGTTGCGGGCCATCACGATCCGCTGGACCTGGTTGGTGCCCTCGTAGATCTGCGTGATCTTCGCGTCCCGCATCATCCG